>JAWWBV010000454.1:0-2777 GCA_033720795.1 Halomonas sp.
CAGTCATGGTGCGCAATGGTAGGATGAGGCGATTCGTTCATCCGTGAGGCGTGATCCCCCCATGTTCGGTTTTCTCAAGCGCAAGAAGAAGCAGGAACAGCAGCAGACGACACCGGAACAGGAGGCCGAGCGCCGGTCGGACGAGGACGCGATAGCGGACGAGACCCGGCCCGAGGAGGAGGCCTCCGTGGCCCCGGCAGAGCCCGCGGCAGAGGCGCCCGTCGAGGCCGATGCCGAGGAGGCGGTCGCGGCCGAGCCACGTCCGGCGCCCGAGGAGCCGGCGGCAGAGACGCCCCCGCAGCGCGAGCCGGAGGCGGTGGCGCCGGCGTCCACCCCCGAGCCTGTCCTCGACCCCGAACCCGAACCCGAGCCGATCCCGGCGCCCGCCGCCCTGCAGGAGAAGCCGGGCGGCGAGAAGAAGGGCTGGTTCGCGCGCATCCGCGCCGGGCTCGGCAAGACCCGCGCCAACCTCACCGATGGCCTCGCCGACCTCTTCATGGGGCGCAAGCAGATCGATGACGACCTGATGGAGGAGCTCGAGACCCAGCTGCTGCTGGCGGACGTGGGCATCGAGGCCACCACCGCGATCATCGATCGCCTCGCCGACCGGGTCTCGCGCAAGGAGCTCAAGGATCCCCAGGCGCTCTATCTTGCCCTGCAGGAGGAGCTGGCGGTGAGCCTCGAGCCGGTCAACGAGCCCCTCGCCCTGCCGCCCAAGGGGGAGGGACCCTTCGTGATCCTGGTGGTCGGCGTCAACGGCGTCGGCAAGACCACCACCATCGGCAAGCTGACCCAGCGCTTCCAGCGCGAGGGGCGCAGCGTGATGCTGGCCGCCGGCGACACCTTCCGCGCCGCCGCCGTGGAGCAGCTCAAGGTATGGGGCGAGCGCAACGACGTGCCGGTGATCGCCCAGCACACCGGTGCCGACAGCGCCTCGGTGATCTTCGATGCCCTCTCGGCGGCCAAGGCGCGGGGCGTCGACGTGCTGATCGCCGACACCGCCGGACGCCTGCACAACAAGGCGCACCTGATGGAGGAGCTGAAGAAGGTCCACCGGGTGATGGGCAAGATCGACGCCAGCGCCCCCCATGAGGTGATGCTGGTGCTCGACGCCGGCACCGGTCAGAACGCCCTGGCCCAGGCCTCGACCTTCCACGAGGCGGTGCCGATCACCGGCGTGACCCTGACCAAGCTCGACGGCACCGCCAAGGGCGGCATCATCTTCGCCCTGGCGCGCCAGCTCGGCACCCCGATCCGCTTCATCGGCGTCGGCGAGGGGCTGGATGACCTGCGACCCTTCGTGGCGCACGAGTTCGTCGATGCCCTGTTCGATCGGGACCAGGACACGCCCGCGTCATGATCGCCTTCGAGCACGTCGGCAAGCGCTACGGCGGGCGCTATGACGCGCTCGCCAACATCGACTTCCGCGTGCGCCGCGGCGAGATGGTCTTCCTGACCGGTCACTCCGGGGCGGGCAAGAGCTCGCTGCTGCGGCTGATCATGCGCCTGGAGCGACCCAGCCGCGGCCGGGTCCGGGTGGCGGGCCACGACATCGACCGCCTGCACCACAGCCAGATCCCCTTCTATCGCCGCCAGATCGGCGTGGTCTTCCAGGATCACCAGCTGCTCTTCGATCGCTCGATCTACCATAACGTGGCGCTGCCACTGGAGATCCAGGGCATCGAGCGCCGCGAGGCCGCCCGCCGGGTGCGGGCGGCGCTCGACAAGGTGGGCCTGCTGCATCGCGAGGCGGCCCTGCCCATCGAGCTCTCCGGCGGCGAGCAGCAGCGGGTGGGCATCGCCCGGGCGGTGGTCAACAAGCCGGCGCTGCTGCTGGCCGACGAGCCCACCGGCAACCTCGACCCCCAGCTCTCCGCCGACATCATGGGGCTGTTCGAGGACTTCAACCGCATCGGCACCACGGTGATGGTCGCCAGCCACGACCTGGCGCTGATCGCCCGGCTGCGCCACCGCACCCTGCGGCTGCGCGAGGGGCGCCTGGTGGCCGACGAGGAGATCGCATGAGTCGCCCCGAGCCGCCGCCCCGCGGCGCCCGCACGCAGCGCTCGAGCGGCGCCCTGCGCTGGCGCGCCTGGGCGCGTCACCACCGCGCCATGGCCGCCGACAGCGCGCGCCGGCTGCTGCGCCGTCCCCTGGGCAGCCTCTTGACCATGCTGGCCATCGCCATCGCCCTGGTGCTGCCGGCCGGCCTGTGGCTGACCCTGGACAGCGCCCGGCTGCTCGACGCCCAGCTGGAACAGAGCGCGACCCTCACCACCTACCTCGAGGAGGATGTCGGCGAGGCCGAGGCCGGGCGCATCGAGCAGGCCCTGGCCGCCCAGGCGGGCGTGGCCTCCACCCGGCTGATCACCGCCGCCGAGGGCATGGCCGAGTTCCAGCAGGCGCTGGGGCTCGAGGATGCCCTGGCGCGGCTCGAGACGAACCCGCTGCCGGCAAGCGTGGTGGTACATCCCGCCGATGCCGACCCCGCGGCGGTGCGCCGCCTCGCCGAGGCCCTCGCGGCGGTGCCCGGCGTCGACGAGGTGCGCCTGGACCTCGCCTGGCTGGAGCGCCTGCGCCACCTCGCCGCCCTGGGCCAGCGCGTCACCCTGGCGCTGGGCGTGCTGTTCGCGCTGGGGGTGCTGCTGGTGGTCGGCAACACCATCCGGCTGGCCGTGGAGAGCCGCCGCCAGGAGATCGAGGTGGTCACCCTGATCGGCGCCACCCACGCCTTCGTGCGACGCCCCTTCCTCTACCGCGGCGCCTGGTTCGGCCTC
>JAWWBV010000455.1:0-2773 GCA_033720795.1 Halomonas sp.
GTTCTCGAGCAGGGTGGCCACGGTCATCGGGCCCACGCCGCCGGGCACCGGGGTGATCCAGCTGGCGCGCTCGGCGGCGGCGTCGAAGTCGATGTCGCCGATCAGGCGGCCGTCTTCCTGGCGATTGATGCCCACGTCGATGACGATGGCGCCGGGCTTGATCCACTCGCCCTTGACCAGGCCGGGCTTGCCGACCGCTCCCACAAACGGCACGGTACCCCTGAGGGAGGCACGACACCCTTGTGGGAGCGGTGCTTGCACCGCGATGGCGCCGCCAGGCGCCCGGCCAACCCCACCGCCGCTGCGCGGCGGATCGCGACGCAAGCGGTCGCTCCTACACGGGGGGCAGCGCCCTCGGCCTACGGCGCGGCGTCGTGGAGGTCGGCGGCCTGCAGGGTGTTCTCCAGCAGGGTGGCCACGGTCATCGGGCCCACGCCGCCGGGCACCGGGGTGATCCAGCTGGCGCGCTCGGAGGCGGCGGCGAAGTCGATGTCGCCGATCAGGCGCCCGTCCTCCTGGCGATTGATGCCCACGTCGATGACGATGGCGCCGGGCTTGATCCACTCGCCCTTGACCAGGCCGGGCTTGCCGACCGCGACCACCAGCAGGTCGGCGCTACGCACGTGCTCCTCGAGGTTCTGGGTGAAGCGGTGGCAGACCGTGGTGGTGCAGCCGGCGAGCATCAGTTCCAGTGCCATGGGGCGCCCGACGATGTTGGAGGCGCCGACCACGGTGGCATCCAGCCCGCGCACCGAGAGCTCGCTCTGCTGGAGCAGGGTCATCACGCCCTTGGGCGTGCAGGGGCGCAGCAGCGGCAGGCGCTGCGCGAGGCGGCCGAGGTTGTAGGGGTGGAAGCCGTCGACATCCTTGTTCGGCAGGATGCGCTCGAGGATCGGCCGCGGGTCGAGATGCTCGGGAAGCGGCAGTTGCACCAGGATGCCGTCGATGCGCGGGTCGTCGTTGAGCTCGTCGACCAGCTGCTCAAGCGCCTGCTGGGTGGTGTCGACCGGCAGCTGGTGCTTGAACGAGAGGAGGCCGGCCTCCTCGCAGGCGCGGTGCTTGTTGCGCACGTAGACGGCGGAGGCGGGGTCCTCGCCCACCAGGACCACGGCAAGCCCCGGGATGCGCCCGCCGGCCTCGCGGCGCGCCTGAACCTGGCGGGCGACCTGCTGGCGGACTCGGGCGGCAATGGACTTGCCATCGATCAGTTGGGCGGTCATCGAACTTCCCTCTGGTGGTCGGATGATGGAATGGGGGAGGGGGATTTTCGCATGCCCCGCCGGCCCGGCCAAGCAAGGGGCGAGATACAAGCGCCGAGCGGCCAAGTAGCCAGTGACAAGTAGAAAGTGGCAAGCGGGCCCGGCCGGCGATCCCCGGCGGGGCCCCTGAAGGGCCACCTGACTGGGTTTGCTTGCGACTTTTCACTTTCTACTTGACCCTTCGCTTGACCAGCGGGCGCTGTGGCCTTGACGGGGGCGGAGAGTTCCGTAGAATACGCAGCGCTTGACGAGGCCCCTGCGGCGACGTCGAGGCCGTGCAAGAGCCGGCGGGGTGTAGCGCAGTCTGGTAGCGCGCCTGCTTTGGGAGCAGGATGTCGGGGGTTCGAATCCCTCCACCCCGACCACAACCTGTTGATTGGAAAGTTTTATTTTCCTCAAAAGGTTGCGGTCAGGCGCCCGGATACGTATCATGCGCCCATAGCTCAACCGGATAGAGCAACGGCCTTCTAAGCCGTAGGTTGCAGGTTCGAGTCCTGCTGGGCGCGCCATGCGATGCATGGGGTGTCGGCAGCGGTCCGAGTCGTTAGCGAGAGCTCGTAGCAAGCAGCAAGACCCGTGTCGTCGTGGTGGATGTAGCTCAGTGGTAGAGCCCCGGATTGTGGCTCCGGTGGTCGTGGGTTCGATCCCCATCATCCACCCCATCTCGACATGATCTCCAGGCAGTGGTGGATGTAGCTCAGTGGTAGAGCCCCGGATTGTGGCTCCGGTGGTCGTGGGTTCGATCCCCATCATCCACCCCATTGCCTCCCTCAGCATGACCCCGTCTTTCTCGTAGTGCTCCCTTAGCTGCCTTTCTCCTGGTCAGTGCCATGCGGCCGCTCGTGATCCCGTGTCGTGATGTTTCATGATACGCCTCTCGGCGATCCCGGCCATCACCGTGCCCGAGGCAGAAAATCTCCGTGGCGACCCTTGTAATGCGTCGTCGGGCCCCCATCTGATCAGGCACGGCGCTTGCCAGTCACGGGCGGGATTCTTAGAATCAGCCCTTTGAACTTTTCACGCTTTCAGAACGCCCCAGTCGGTAGAGGACATTTCATGCAAGTTTCCGTCGATACGACCTCCCAGATCGAACGCCGCATCACGGTTCAGGTGCCGGCCGCCGAGGTCGACGAGGCCGTTGCCGCTCGTCTCAAGGATGCCGCCAAGAACGTGCGCCTGGACGGGTTCCGCAAGGGCAAGGTGCCGATGTCGGTGATTCGTCAGCGCTACGGCCACGACGTGCGCAACGAAGTGGTGGGCGAGGTGATGCGTGAGCGCTACGTGCGCGCCATCTCCGAGCACGAGCTCAACCCGGCAGGCTACCCGCAGATCGAGGCCACCACCAACGAGACGGGCAAGGACCTGGAGTTCACCGCCACCCTCGAGATCTATCCCGAGATCGAGCTTTCGTCCATCGAGGGCACCGAGGTCGAGCGGCCGGTGGTCGAGGTCACCGAGGCCGACGTCGACGAGATGATCGACACCCTGCGCAAGCAGAACGCCGGCTGGGAAGA
>JAWWBV010000456.1:0-2773 GCA_033720795.1 Halomonas sp.
CCGACGGCTGGGCTTTCGTCTGGATAGGCAGCCTTACTTGCCGATGCAGAAGCTGCCGAAGATCTCGCCCAGCAGGTCGTCGGCGCTGAACTCCCCGGTGATCTCGCCCAGCGCCTGCTGGGCGTCGCGCAGGTCCTCGGCCAGCAGCTCGCCGGCGCCGTGACCGGCCAGCTGCGCCTCGCCGTTGGCGAGGGCCGCGTCGGCGCGATCCAGGGCGTCCAGGTGGCGCCGGCGCGCCGAGAAGCGGCCCTCCGTGGTCGACGCGAAGCCCATTACCGCCTTGAGATGCTCCTTGAGGCTAATGATCCCGGCGCCGCTCTTCGCCGACAGCCGGATCACCGGCCGCTCGCCGCTGGTATCGAGTCCGGGCGTCTCCTGGCTGGCATCGATCTTGTTGCGCACCAGGGTCAGCCGGGAGGGGTCGGCCAGGCGCGCGACGAACTCCGGCCAGATGGCCATGGGGTCCACGGCCTCGGTGGTCTCGGCATCGACCATCAAGAGCACCCGGTCGGCCTTCTCGATCTCCTCCCAGGCCCGCGCCACGCCGATCTGCTCGACGGCGTCCGGGGTGTCGCGCAGGCCGGCGGTATCGATCACGTGCAGCGGCATGCCGTCCAGGTGGATGTGCTCGCGCAGCACGTCCCGGGTGGTGCCCTCGATATCGGTGACGATGGCCGTCTCCTGCTCCGTCAGGGCGTTGAGCAGGCTCGACTTGCCGGCGTTGGGGCGTCCGGCGATCACCACGCTCATGCCCTCACGCATCAGCGCCCCCTGGCCGGCGGCGGCCCGCACCGCGGCCAGGTCGGTCTGGATGGCGGCGAGCTTGCCGGCCACGTGCCCGTCGGCGAGGAAGTCGATCTCCTCCTCGGGGAAGTCGATGGCCGCCTCGACGTAGATGCGCAGCTCGATGAGTCGCTGGACCAGCGCCTGGACCCGGTGCGAGAACTCGCCCTGCAGGGAGCGCAGGGCGTTCTCGGCGGCCCCTCGCGAGCTGGCCTCGATCAGGTCGGCGATCGCCTCGGCCTGGGCCAGGTCCAGCTTGTCGTTGAGGAAGGCCCGCTCGGAGAACTCGCCGGGCCTGGCCAGCCGGGCGCCGAGCTGCAGGCAGCGCTCGAGCAGCAGGTCCATGATCACCGGTCCCCCATGCCCCTGGAGCTCCAGCACGTCCTCGCCGGTGAAGGAGTGGGGCCCGGCGAAGTAGAGGGCGATGCCCTCGTCGATCACCTCGTGGGCGCCGCGGAAGGGGCCGTAATGGGCCTGGCGCGGGGCGGGGCAGTGGTCGAGCATCGCCTGGGCGATCGTCGTGCAGGCGGGTCCTGAGACGCGGATGATCCCCACGCCACCGCGGCCCGGCGGCGTGGCCAGGGCGGCGATGGTGTCCTGATCGTAGAGGCTGGCGGCCATGGACGGTTCCTGTGGTCGAAAGGCGGGTGAGCGACGGGGCGCTCGGGGATATTGTCCGGGGTGGAGCGATCGAAGGCCAGACCCCCAAACGCCAGACCCCCGCCGAGGCGGGGGTCTGGAGAGACGGGATAAGAAGGCCCTGGCTACTTGGTCTTCATGCCCTTGCCGATACTGGGGTCGGCCTCGATCTTGCGGGTGATGGTGTACTGCTGAATGATCGAGATGCAGTTGTTGACCACCCAGTAGATGACCAGGCCCGCCGGGAACCACAGGAAGAAGAAGGTGAAGACGATCGGCAGCATCTTCATGATCTTCGCCTGCATCGGGTCCGGGGGCGTCGGGTTGAGCATCTGCTGCACGAACATCGAGGCGCCCATCAGGATCGGCAGGATGAAGTAGGGATCCTTCACCGACAGGTCCTGGATCCAGAACATGAAGGGCGCATGGCGCAGCTCGACGGACTCCAGCAGCATCCAGTACAGGGCGATGAACACCGGCATCTGCACCAGGATCGGCAGACAGCCTCCCAGGGGATTGATCTTCTCCTTCTGGTAGAACTTCATCATCTCCTGGGACATCTTCTGGCGGTCGTCGCCGAACTGCTCCTTGAGGCGCTGCATCTCCGGGCCCAGCTTGCGCATGCGGGCCATGGACTTGTAGGCCTTGGCGGAGAGCGGCCACAGCGCCGCCTTCACCAGCATGGTCAGCAGGACGATGGACCAGCCCCAGTTGCCGATCAGGTCATGGATGTGGTCGAGCAGCCAGAACAGCGGGTTGGCGATGAACCACAGCCAGCCGAAGTCCACCGTCAGCTCCAGGTTGGGCGCCACGGCCTCGAGGCGATCCTGGATCTTGGGGCCCATGTAGAGGGTCGCGCCCAGGGTCGCCTCGGCGTTGCCGGCCACGCTGCTGGTCGGGCCGGCGAAGGCGGCCACGTTGCGGTCGCGCGCATCGGTGGTGGCGTAGAAGAGGTTCTGCTGGTTCTGGGCCGGGACCCAGGCCGAGGTGAAGTAGTGCTGGATGATGGCGACCCAGCCGCCCTCGACGTCGCGGTTGTTGAAGGCGCCTTCCTTGATCTCCTCGAAGTCGACCTTGAGGTAGCGGTCCTCCGGCGTGGAGTAGGCGGCCCCGAGGTAGGAGCGCATGCCCATCTTCGGACCGCTCGAGGGGTCGCTGCTGTCGTCGCGGACCAGCTGGCCGATGAAGCGGGCGGTGACGGGCTCCTCGGTGCGGTTGGCCAGGAAGTACTCCACGTCGACCGCGTAGCTGTCGCGCTCGAAGGTGAGGCGCTTGATCACCTCGACGCCGTTGACCTCGGCGGTCATGTCGACCTCGAGGCGATCGTCGTTCTCGCCCAGCCGGTACTCGG
>JAWWBV010000457.1:0-2758 GCA_033720795.1 Halomonas sp.
CGACCACCGTCATGTCTTCTCCAAGGGCATCCACCTGATCGTGCCGCGGCTGACCGAAAGCAAGCGGGTGCTGGCCTTCTTCGCCGACGACGGCCGGCTGTTCTTCGTGATCCCCATGGGGCCGCGCACCTGCATCGGCACCACCGATACCCGGGTCGAGCAGCCCGAGGCGGGGGCCACCGAGGACGATATTCGCTTCGTGCTCGATAACATCAATACCCGCCTCGCCCTGGACAAGCCGCTGGGCAAGGCGGACATCATCGCCACCCGCTGCGGCGTGCGCCCGCTGGCGGTGAAGCCGAGCGGCGGCGACGACCGGGACTTCCTCAACCTGTCGCGCAAGCACGCCATCGATATCGACGCCGAGCAGCGTCACCTGAGCATCTTCGGCGGCAAGCTCACCGACTGCCTGAACGTCGGCGAGGAGGTCGTGGAGGAGGTGGCCCGCTTGGGCGTCACGATTCCCTATCCGACCTTCCGCTGGTACGGCGAGCCGGACGTCTCGCTGCGCGAGGCCTTCCTGCACCAGGCCCGGCTGATGGACCTGGACGCCCTGACCAGCCCCGACGCCTCGGAGCCGCTGAGCACCCGCCTGTGGCGGCGCTACGGGGCCCAGGCGCTGGAGATGCTCGAGGAGATCCGCCAGGACCCGCGGCAGGGCGAGGTGCTGATCGAGCACACCGAATACCTGCGCTGCGAGCTCAGGCAGGCCCGGCGCCGCGAGATGGTGACAAGGCTCGAGGACTTCCTGCGGCGGCGCTCGAAGATCTCGCTGGTCGTCCCGGAGCGGACCATCCGACGCTCCCCGGGGCTTCGCGAGGCCTGTGACATCCTCTTCGACGACCAGGCCGAGGCGCGACTGGCGGAGTACCTGGCGACCGCCTCGCCGGAGTCCGCCGGGCTCGAGCCTGAGGAATAGAGATAGGGAGAGGGGAAGGCGCGTCGCGACGGAAACCGCCGTGGGCAGGGCAGGACGGGCGGGGGAGGGGAGCCGGCCGCTCGACCGGGGTCCCAAGCCGCAAAGAGGCTGGTAGAATGCCGCGCAACTCGACAGCCCCTCCCCGTATCCGATGGAGTCCACGCCCATGACCGACCAGACGGCGGCCACGCCCCTGCCGACCGACAGTCCGCTTCGCACCCTGCTGACCGGGGCGCAGATGCTCTTCGTCGCCTTCGGTGCCCTGGTGCTGGTGCCGCTGCTCACCGGCCTCGATCCCAATGTGGCGCTGTTCACCGCGGGCATCGGCACCCTGATCTTCCACGGCGTCACCGGGGTCAGCGTGCCGGTCTTCCTGGCCTCCTCGTTCGCCTTCATCGCCCCCATCCAGGGCTCGGTGGCCAACTACGGCATTCCCGCCACCCTCGGCGGGCTGATGGTCGCGGGCCTGGTCTACGTGGTGATCTCTCAGTTCGTGCGCCTCAAGGGCACCGCCTGGCTGCATCGCCTCTTGCCGCCGGTGGTGGTGGGGCCGGTGATCATGGTGATCGGCCTGGCGCTCGCCCCGGTGGCGGTGGACATGGCCACCGGCGAGACCAGCGAGACCATCGGCTACGGCCCGGCGATCTTCCTCTCCATGGCGAGCCTGCTGGTCACCCTGGTGCTGGCGGTGTTCGGGCGCGGCCTGATTCGCCTGGTGCCGATCATGGGCGGCATCCTCACCGGCTATGCCCTGGCGGTGCTGATGGGCGTGGTGGACTTCACCCCGGTGCGCGACGCGGCCTGGCTGGCGCTGCCGTCCTTCACCGCGCCGAGCTTCCACTGGGCGGCGATCCTGTTCATGATCCCGGTGGCCATCGCCCCGGCGGTGGAGCACATCGGCGACATGATCGCCATCGGCTCGGTGACCCGCAAGAACTACCTGGAGAAGCCCGGCCTGCATCGCACCCTGCTGGGCGACGGTCTGGCCACCGCCGCCGCGGCGGTCTTCGGCGGGCCGCCCAACACCACCTACTCCGAGGTCACCGGGGCGGTGACCCTGACCCGCGCCTTCAACCCCTGGATCATGGTCACCACCGCCTTGATCGCCATCGTGCTGGCCTTCGTCGCCAAGCTCGGCGCGCTGCTGCAGACCATTCCCGGGCCGGTGATGGGCGGCATCATGACGCTGCTGTTCGGCTCCATCGCCGTGGTCGGCATGAACACCCTGGTGCGGGCCGGCAAGCCGCTCACCGCGCCGCGCAACCTGGTGGTGGTCTCCCTGGTGCTGGTCTTCGGCATCGGTGGCATGCAGTTCGGCAACGGCCAGTTCACCCTGCAGGGCGTCAGCCTCGCCGCCCTGGTCGGCATCGTGCTGAACTGGGTGCTGCCCCGCGCCGAGGAGGAGTGATCCGGAGGGGAGGCAGCTAAGAACATGGGCACCGCACCATCCTTGTAGGAGCGACCGGTTCGACCCTCGATTTGCACCGCGAAAGGTGGAGTACAACGCCTCTATTGTGGGAGCGACGCTTGCGTCGCGAAGGGCAGAGGGCACCGCATCATCCCTGTAGGAGCAAACGGTTCGACCCTCGACTTGCACGGCGATGGTCGGTGCCGGCTCGGCCGGCGCTGAGCGCCGGATCGCGGTGCAAGCACCTCTCCCAAAAGGCCCCTATGCATCTTGTAGGAGCGACCGGTTCGACGCCTCGACTTGCGTCGCGATCCGCCGCGCAGCGGCGGTAGGGTTGGTCGGGCTCCTGTGGGTGCGGAGGGACCTCATCGCGGTGCAATCACCACTCCCACCAGGCTCCTCTCCACTTGCGCCCACGGGTCCGCGGGCCA
>JAWWBV010000458.1:0-2749 GCA_033720795.1 Halomonas sp.
CACTCGCTGCACCGGGAGATCGCCTGGCGCGACGACCAGATGCTGCGCGGGCGCCTGGAGCGCATGGAGGCGCTGCTCGACGACGGCGAGAGCGTCACCGCCCTGCGTGAACGCCCCCAGCTCTACGCCAACATGCTGGGCAACCGCGACAGCCTGCTGTGGATCCTCGATCCCCGGGGCGAGGTGCTGATCGAGGTCAACCCGGGCAACCTGGCGGTGCCCACGCTGCCGGCGAGCCGGGAGGTGCGTCTCGACGACGTGGCCGGGGCGGTGCCGGCGCGCCTGGCCTGGCAGACCCTCGAGCAGGACGGGCGGCCGCTGACGCTGGTCGCCGGCAAGCTGCTCGACGAGCGCCGGCAGATGCTTTCGGCCTACCGGCTGCGGCTGTGGCTGGCGCTGGCCACCGGCGCGCTGCTCGCCTTCCTGCTGGGGTGGGGGGTGAGCCGCCGGGGGCTTGGACCGCTGCGCCGCCTGGCCGAGCAGGCCAACCGCATCGACGTGCGCCACCTCGATCGGCGCCTGAACGACGCGGGCGAGACCGAGGAGATCGGCGCCCTGAGCCTGGGGCTCAACCGGATGCTCGAGCGCCTGGAGGAGGGCTTCTTCCAGCTCTCCCGCTACTCCGCCGACATGGCCCACGAGTTGCGCACGCCGCTGGCCAACGCCCGGCGCCACGGCCGCCGCGGCACGCCGATCCGCTTCGATACCCTGACCACGCCGGAGCGGGTCGCGCTGCGGGTGCAGAACCAGGGCGAGCCCATCGCGCCGGAGGAGCTCGCCCTAGTGTTCGAGCGCTTCTACCGCTGCGACCCCGCGCGCACCGGCGCGGTCGGTTCCGGGGGGCTTGGGCTCGCCATCGTGCGCTCGATCGCCCAGTGGCACGGCGGCGAGGTCGGCGTCGAGATCAGTGCCGAGGGTCAGTCGCGACGCGGCGGCACCACCACCACCGGCACGTGGGAGCGCTTGATCACCCCCTTGGTGATCTTGCCCGCATAGGTGGCCGAGAAGCTGCGCTTGTTGGCCGCCATCACGATCATGTCGCTGCCGCTGCGATGGGCGTAGTCGGTGATCACCACGGCCGGATACCCCTCCAGCACGCTGCGCTTCATCTCGCGGGCGCCGAAGGCTTCCCGCAGCTCGGGGTGGCCGGCCCAGAAGGTCTCGATCTTCTCGTCCAGCACGGCGCTGGCCTCCTTGAGACGCTGCGCCTGCAGGGTCTCGAGGAGATCCCGATCCGGGATGTTGACCCGGAGCGTGTTGACCACGTCGTCGGACAGCGACTTGACCGCGTGCAGCACCTCGAGCTCCGCGCCGGTGGCCACCGCCAGCCCCACCGCATGCGCCAGCACCGGGTTGCAGTCGATCTTCAGCCCCACACAGCACAGGATGCGACGGATACCATGACTCATCATGCCTCCTAGGACGGCGCGGTCACTCGGTGCCGCGTCGCGTGATCGGTGATGGGTAGTATCGTCTAGCTTATCGCACTCGGCCCATGGCGCCGAGCCTGCCCGTCGCACTCATATCGTCGGCGGCCGGTCGTGCATCAGCCGCCACAGGGTCTCCAGCGAGACGGACTCGACGTCGGGCTGGCGGTAGCAGGCCACGACCAGCCGGGGGCCGCCCAGCATGTCCCGCAGCGACACCAGCCGGCCGGCCATCAGGTCCTCTTCGATCAGGCCGTGGGGCAGCCAGCCGATCCCCAGGCCCGACAGCGTCAGCTCGCGAATGCCGATCGTGAACGAGGTCTCGCACACCAGCTCGGTGTCGAAACGGCGCTGCAGATCGAGAAGGTAAGGGCTGGCCAGCACCCCGCCGAGGAAGCTGTCGGCCTCGTAGCCGATCAGCGGCAGGTGGGCCTGGGCCTCGCCCTCGAGATCGAACAGCGGCTGCCCCTGCTGGTCCGCGGCGCAGACGGGGATCAGCTGCTCCACGCCCAGGGGGACGCGCTCGATCTCCTCGCGATCCAGGAACAGCGGTGCCCCCTCGAGCTCGCTGCACAGCAGCAGGTCGGCCTCGCCGCGCTGGAAGTTGCGGATGCAGTCACTGCGATCCGACGACCGGACCTGCAGGCGCGCCTCGGGCGCCTGCTGGCGGAAGTGGCGCAGCAGCCGCGGCAGGTAGCTCACGGTGAGGGTGTGCTGGGTGGTCAGGATCGCCCGGGGACCGTGCAGGGCATCCGCCCGGATGCGGCTGCGCATGGCGTAGAGGCGTGCCAGCCAGTCGCGCATCGACGGCTCATAGGCTCGCGCATGGGGGGTGAGCGCGAGACGCGGCGAGTGGCGATCGATCAGCTCGACCCCGAGCCACTCCTCCAGCTGGCGGATGCGCCGTGAGAACGCCGGCTGGGTGACGTGCCGCATTTCCGCGGCCTGGGAAAAGGTGCCTGCCTCGATAAGCGCAATAAAGTCTTCAATCCATTCGGTCTTCATGATTATATTCCGTGGAACAATGCCTATTCAGTGATATCTTCTGGGTATGCAAAAAAGTAACCGTTTATGAGTATCTTGGCATTGGTCCGCATCGGCGTGCAGGTATTAGTTTTAGGACAGACCGGTCGGTGGCAAACGGTGATTCGCCGGCCCGTTGACCGTCTCATTTCGAGAGCACGCTTATGCCACAACAAATTACTCGCCTGGAGGCTCGTATGCACCTTTCCCGCTTTCCCCGTGTCCGCCTCGGCCACATGCCGACGCCGCTCGAGCCGATGGACAACCTGAGCCGTCTGCTGGGTGGCCCGCGCCTGTGG
>JAWWBV010000459.1:0-2747 GCA_033720795.1 Halomonas sp.
AGGCGCTGCTCTGTGTCTTCGCGCTGGACGAGGCCTGGCTCGCGCCGCTGCCCGGCCTTGAGGCGCCGCGCATCGGGCCCGCGCGCCTGCGCTTTCTGTGGGAGAGCCTGATCGCGCTGCGCGGCGAGCTGCTCAGGCGCGGCAGCGACCTGCTGGTGCGCATCGGGGAGCCCGCCGAGGCGGTGGCGGGACTGGTCGACGATTACGCCATCGACGAGGTGCGGGTGCGCGCCGAGCCCGGCTGGGAGGAGCAGCGGGCCGTCGCCCGGCTGGCCGTGCGACTGGGCGAGGGGGTGGCGGTGAACTGCGACGACACCGGCATGCTGCTCGACGAGGCCTCGCTGCCCACGGCGCTCGCCGAGCTGCCGGCCAGCGTCTCGGCGTTTCGCCGCCGGGTCGAGCGTGCCGGGGGAATCCCCGAGGCCGCCCCGGCGCCGGTGACCCTGCCCGGCTGGCCGGAGGGGGCGCCACGGGGCTTTCCGCCGCTGGGTCAGGTGTGCACCCGGGCGGCCGCCTGGACCCCGGACGCCCGCGGCGAGTTCGCCTTCGCCGGCGGCGAGGCGGCGGGTCGGGCGCGCCTCGATCACTACCTCTGGCGGAGCGGCGCCATCGCCCGCTACAAGCAGACCCGCAACGGCCTGGTCGGCGCCGACTTCTCCACCCGGCTCTCCCCCTGGCTCGCCCACGGCTGCCTGTCGGCGCGGCAGGTGCGCGATGCGGTGCGCGCCTGGGAGGGCCGGCACGGTGCCAACGAGTCGAGCTACTGGGTCGTCTTCGAACTCCTGTGGCGCGAGGACTTCCACTGGGCGGCGCGACAGGAGGGCGCGTCGCTCTTCGGTGCGCGCGAGCTGCCGGCGCCGGACGACCGCTTTCGCGCCTGGTGCGAGGGCCGGACCGGGGTGCCCTTCGTGGATGCGGCGATGCGCGAGCTGGCCGCCACCGGCTGGCTCTCCAACCGTGCGCGCCAGAACGTGGCGAGCTTCCTGGTCAATGAGCTCGAGGGCGACTGGCGCCTGGGGGCGGCCTGGTTCGAGGCCTGCCTGGTCGATTACGATGTGGCCAGCAACTGGGGCAACTGGCGCTACGTGGCCGGCGTGGGACGCGATACCCGCGACCGCTGGTTCAACGTCCTCAAGCAGGCGCGGGACTATGACCCTGAGGGTCGCTACGTCGCCCACTGGCAGCCCGAGCTCGCCGAGCTGCCGGCCGGCCAGGCCCGCCACCAGCCCTGGCGGGCGGCGCCCACGCGCTTCGCCTCACCCGTGGCGGAGGCGCCGGGCTGGCGCGACTGGCTGCTGCCCGAGGAGACCCGGGATGACTAGCCCGAGACGCTCCCCGGCGCGTGCGGCCCCCGCCGACGTCGCTCGCCTGAGTCCATCGCCACCCTGTTTCATTCGCCTGAGGAGCCCTGATGATGCTCAACGCCACGCCCCGCTTGCCCTGGATGCTGGGTCTGGCCGGCCTGATCCCCTTCGTGGCGACCGTGGCGGCGACCTGGCTGGCGCCGATTGCCTGGCAGGTCGTCGCCGTCCGCGCCTTCCTCGCCTACGCCGCGGTGATCCTCTCCTTCCTGGGCGGGGTGCAGTGGGGCGTGGCCATGTGCCGGGAGCGCCCCGGCGAGGCGCCGTTCCGGGCGCGCATGCTCCTCGCCATGGTGCCGAGCCTGCTGGCCTGGCCGGCGCTGCTGCTGCATCCGCTCACCGGCGCCTGGGTGCTGGCCGCGGGTTTTCTGCTGGTGCGCTTTCACGAGCGCTCCCGGGACGGCCGGACCCAGCTGCCCGACTGGTACCAGTCCCTGCGCACGCTCCTGACCCTGGTGGTGCTGGCCTGTCATGGCCTGGTGATCTGGCGGCTGGCCGGCGCCTGATCGGGCTTTCCTGGCGCGCCGATCTGGGCGATGATCGCCCGGTTGATGGACCTCTCCTGCAGGAGCAATGATGAAACGGATGTTGACCCCCCCGCTGCTGATGGTCCTGCTGGCCGGCTGTCAGGCGGCCCCGCCCAGCGAGGCCCGCGCGGCGCCGGAGGAAGCGCGCGACGCGGCGTCCACGGTGGCCGTCGCCGAGGCCGCCCAGCCGGCCGCCGCGGCGAATTTTCAGGAGTGGCTGGCACGCTTCCGGCGCGAGGCGCGCGCCGAGGGCATCGCCGAGGCGACCCTGGCGCGCGCCCTCGAGGGTCTCCGCTATCGCCCGCGGGTGATCGAGCTCGACCGCTCCCAGCCCGAGTTCGTGCGCCCGATCTGGCAGTACCTGGACAGCGCCGTCTCGGCGACCCGGGTCAGCACCGGGCGGGCCCGGCTGGCCGAGCATCGCGCCACGGCCCGCGAGATGGAACGCCGCTACGGGGTGCCGGCCGAGGTGATCGTCGCCATCTGGGGCATCGAGAGCAACTACGGCGGCAACTTCGGCGACTTCTCGACCCTGGAGGCGCTGGCCACCCTGGCCTACGACGGTCGCCGCCGCGACTTCGCGCGGACCGAGCTGCTCGCGGCGCTGCGCATCCTCGAGGCGGGGGACATCTCGCCCGAGCGCATGATCGGCTCCTGGGCCGGCGCCATGGGGCACACCCAGTTCATCCCCTCGAGCTTCGAGGCCTACGCCGTGGATGGCGACGGCGACGGGCGCCGCGACATCTGGGGCAGCATTCCCGACGTCATGGCCTCCACCGCCCACTATCTCGACCGCGCCGGCTGGCAGGCGGGCGCGCCCTGGGGCGTCGAGGTGCGCCTCCCCGACGGCTTCGACTAC
>JAWWBV010000460.1:0-2746 GCA_033720795.1 Halomonas sp.
AGGTGACGGCCGTCACGCTGGAAGATGTGGTGCGGCTTGATCGCCACCTGGACGTAGAGGTCCCCGGGCGGCCCGCCGTTGACACCGGCCTCGCCCTCGCCGTTGAGGCGAATGCGATCGCCGGTATCCACACCGGCCGGAATCTTCACCGACAGGGTGCGGGTCTCGCGCACCCGGCCCTCGCCATGGCACTTGTGGCACGGCACCTTGATGTGCTGGCCGCTGCCATGACAGGTCGGGCAGGTCTGTTGCACGGCGAAGAAGCCCTGCTGCATGCGCACCTGGCCCATGCCGTTACAGGTCGGACAGGTCTCCTTGCTGGAGCCCGGCTCGGCACCGCCGCCGTCGCAGCGCTCGCACTCGACGTGGCGCGGCACGCGGATATCCACGCTGGTGCCGGCCACGGCGTCCTCGAGGTCGAGCTCGAGGTTGTAGCGAAGGTCGCTGCCGCGCTGCGGGGCATTGGGGTGGCGACGACCGCCGCCTCCGCCGAAGATATCGCCGAAGACATCGCCGAAGATGTCGCTGAAGCCACCGGCCCCGGCGCCCCCGAAGCCGCCGCCGCCGGCCTGGCCGTCCACGCCGGCATGGCCGAACTGGTCGTAGGCCGCGCGCTTCTCGCCGTCGCTCAGGACCTCGTAGGCCTCCGAGACCTCGCGAAACTTCTCGGCTGCCGAGTCGTCATCCGAATTGCGGTCCGGATGGAACTTCTGGGCGAGGCGTCGGTAGGCCTTCTTGATGTCCTTCTGGTCGGCACCGCGCTCGACGCCCAGTACTTCGTAATAGTCACGCTTGGACATGAGTCTGTCCGCCTCCGTAGGGACTCTGCGGAAACACCAACGCGGGAGTCAGGCCCCCGCGCTGGCATCATCCGTCAAACAGATGTCGTGGTTTACTGCTTTTTCTGGTCGTCGTTGACTTCTTCGTACTCGGCGTCGACCACGTCATCTTCCTGCTTGGCGGCGGCCTCGTCGGCCCCACCGGCCTGCTGCGCGGCGTCACCCTGCTCGGCGTACATCTTCTGCGCCAGGGTGCCGGAGGCCTCGGTCAGCTTGTCGAGCTTGGCCTGGATGTCCTCCTGGTCGTCGCCCTTGATCGCCTCCTCCAGCTCGGACGCGGCGGTCTCGATGGCCTGCTTCTCCTCGTCGCTGGCCTTGTCGCCGGCCTCCTCGAGGGTCTTGCGGGCGGCGTGGACCATGCCGTCGGCCTGGTTGCGCAGCTGCACCAGCTCCTCGAACTTCTTGTCCTCGTCGGCGTGGGCCTCGGCGTCGCGGACCATCTGCTCGACCTCTTCCTCGGACAGGCCGCTGGAGGCCTTGATCACGATGGACTGTTCCTTGCCGGTGGCCTTGTCCTTGGCGGACACGTGCAGGATGCCGTTGGCGTCCAGGTCGAAGGCGACCTCGATCTGCGGCACACCGCGCGGCGCCGGCGGAATGTCGGCCAGGTCGAAGCGGCCGAGCGACTTGTTGCCGCTGGACTGCTTGCGTTCACCCTGCAGCACGTGAATGGTCACGGCCGTCTGGTTGTCATCCGCGGTCGAGAAGGTCTGGGTCTTCTTGGTCGGGATGGTGGTGTTCTTCTCGATCAGCGGCGTCATCACGCCCCCCAGGGTCTCGATGCCCAGGGTCAGCGGGGTGACGTCGAGCAGCAGCACGTCCTTGACGTCACCGCCCAGCACGCCGCCCTGGATCGCCGCGCCCACGGCCACGGCCTCGTCCGGGTTGACGTCCTTGCGGGCGTCCTTGCCGAAGAACTCGGCCACGGACTTCTGCACCATGGGCATGCGGGTCTGGCCGCCGACCAGGATGACGTCGTCGATCTCGCCGCTGGAGAGGCCGGCGTCCTTGAGCGCGGTCTTGCACGGCTCGAGGGAGCGCTTGACCAGCTCCTCCACCAGCGACTCCAGCTTGGCCCGGGTCACCTTCACGTTGAGGTGCTTGGGACCGGTGTTGTCCGCCGTGATGTACGGCAGGTTGACGTCGGTCTGCTGGGCGCTGGACAGCTCGATCTTGGCCTTCTCGGCGGCTTCCTTGAGGCGCTGCATGGCCAGGTTGTCGCCGGAGAGGTCGATGCCGCTGTCGGCCTTGAACTGATCGACCAGGTAGTTGATCAGCTTCATGTCGAAGTCTTCGCCGCCCAGGAAGGTGTCGCCGTTGGTGGCCAGCACCTCGAACTGGGTCTCGCCGTCGACGTCGGCCACTTCGATGATGGAGATATCGAAGGTGCCGCCGCCCAGGTCATAGACCGCGATGGTCTTGTCGCCACGCGCCTTGTCCATGCCGTAGGCCAGCGCAGCCGCGGTCGGCTCGTTGATGATGCGCTTGACCTCGAGGCCGGCGATGCGACCCGCGTCCTTGGTGGCCTGACGCTGGGAGTCGTTGAAGTAGGCCGGCACGGTGATCACCGCCTCGGTCACTTCCTCGCCCAGGTAGTCCTCGGCGGTCTTCTTCATCTTCTTCAGGACTTCGGCGCTGACCTGCGGGGGCGCCAGCTTCTTGTCCTTGACCTGCACCCAGGCGTCGCCATTGTCGGCTTCGGTGATGGTGTAGGGGACCATCTTGACGTCCTTCTGGACGACATCGTCCTTGAAGCGACGGCCGATCAGGCGCTTGATGGCGTACAGAGTGTTCTGGGGGTTGGTGACCGCCTGGCGCTTGGCCGCCTGGCCCACCAGGATCTCACCATCCTCGGTGTAGGCGATGATGGACGGCGTGGTCCGTGCGCCTTCGGCGTTCTCGATCAC
>JAWWBV010000461.1:0-2732 GCA_033720795.1 Halomonas sp.
CGCCCACAGGCCGGCACCTTCGCCTGCTTCCTCTCCGACAGCGTGCCCCACGAGGTGCTGCCGACCCGCCTGCCGCGCTCGAGCATCGCCGGCTGGTTCCGGCGCAACGCCTCGCTGGGGGGCCTGGTGGACCCGGCGCGCTGATGGCAAGCCCAGGCGATCTGGAAGAGACCGAGCGGCTCAGGGCGCGCTGCTTGGCGCTGGAAGCGGAAAAGGCCGCGCTGGAGGCGGACCACGCCGCGCTCGTCGCGCGCAATGCGGTGCTGGAAGAGCAGAATGCGGCACTGGACGCCGAGAAACGCCACTACCGGTGGCTGGCCGACAGCACCACCGACCTGATCTCCCGCCACGCCCGGGACGGTACCTTCCTCTACGCCTCGGCGGCGGCCCGGGAGCTGCTCGGCTTCGAGCCCGAGGAGCTGATCGGCGTCTCGGCCTACGACCTCTTCCACCCGGCGGACCTCGCCGACCTGATCAACAAGTCGCCGCGCATCTACTACCACGACGGCTTCTACCAGCAGACCTACCGCTTCCGGGCCAAGGACGGCCACTACGTCTGGTTCGAGACCACCAGCCGCACCCGCCGCGACCCCGCCACCGGCGAGCTCTTGGACGTGCTCTGCGTCTCTCGGGACGTCGGCCGGCGCCTGCAGGCCGAGGCCCACCGCGAGCGCCTCGCCCGGGTGGTGGAGTCGACCACCGACTACGTGCTCTTCCTCGACGGCGACGAGCGCATCTTCACCGCCAACGAGGCGGCCCGCCGGCTGCTGGCGCGCCCCGGCCGGGACCGCCGGGAGGGTGAGGCCCTGCACCTCGAGCAGGCCTATACCGCCGAGTCGCTGGCCGTGCTGCGCGAGGTCGTGCTGCCCGCCGTGGCCCGCTACGGCTCCTGGAGCGGCGAGCTGGCGATGCGGGGCCCGCGCGGCCCCGTGCCGGTGCTCAGCGTGGTGATGGCCCATCACGGCCCCGCCGCCGAGCCCGATCATCTGTCGCTGATCAACCGCGACATCGGCCTGCGCAAGGCCGCCGAGGCCCAGGAGCGCCGCCACCAGGAGCAGATCGCCCACGCCAACCGCCTGGCGACCACCGGCGAGCTCGCCTCCAACATCGCCCACGAGCTCAACCAGCCGCTGGGCGCCATCGCCAACTACGCCAACGGCGCGCTGATGCGCCTCCAGGCCAACCCGTCGGGCCCGGCCGGCGAGCTGGCGGTACCGCTGGAGCGGATCAGCGAACAGGTCCAGCGCCTCGCCGAGCGGCTGCGCCACATCCGCACCTTCGTGCGCAAGGGCCAGACCCGGCCGCGACCGGTGGCGCTGGACGAGGTCGTGAAGGCCGCCTGCCGGCTCTGCGACTGGCAGTTCCAGCAGGCCGGCATCGCGCTGGACGCCGCCCTGCCCGAGGCCCTGCCCCGGGTGCAGGCCGACCCCGTGGCGCTGGAACAGGTACTGGTCAACCTGCTGCTCAACGCCCTGGAGGCGAGCCGCCCCCACCCCGGCGCCGACCGGGTGACGCTCAGCGCCCGGCAGAGCGGCCCGCGAGAGGTGCGCTTCACGGTCGCCGACCGCGGCCCCGGCGTGCCCGAGGCCGAGCGCGAGCGGATCTTCGCGCCCTTCCACTCGGGGCGCCCCGAGGGCCTCGGCATGGGGCTTGCCATCAGCCATTCGCTGATGGAGGCCATGGGCGGCCGGCTCGCCCTGGAACCGGCCGACGGTTCCGGCGGCGCCACCTTTGCCGGTACACTGCTCGCCGAATCCGGGCCGCTGCCGCCGGCCCGCTGAGCCTTCGTTCATCCCATTGTCTTCGCTCACACCACCCGGAGGGGCCCGTGCCCGACAAGCCCTGTATCGCCGTGGTCGACGACGACCAGGCCCTGCGCGACTCCCTCACCTGGCTGCTCGACTCGGTGGGCCTCGCGACCCTGGCCTACGGCGACGGCGAGGCGCTGCTCGACGCCGAGCCGGGCCGTCACGACGTCATCCTGCTCGACGTGCGCATGCCCGGCCTCTCCGGCCTGCAGGTGCAGCAGCGGCTCGGCGAGCGCGGCGACGACACCCCGGTGATCTTCATGACCGGCCACGGCGACGTGCCCATGGCCGTGCAGGCGCTCAAGGCGGGCGCCTGCGACTTCATCGAGAAGCCCTTCAACCATCAGCAGCTGATCGACACCGTGCAGCAGGCCCTGGCCCAGCACCGCCGCCACCGCGAGGCGCAGGATCGCCTCGAGGCGCTGCGCGCACGCTACGCCGGCCTGCGGCCCAAGGAGCGCCAGATCCTCGTGCACGTGGCCGAGGGGCTGACCAGCCGCGAGATCGCCGCCCTGCTCGGCATCAGCGCCAAGACGGTGGAGGTCTATCGCCTGCGCGCCATGAAGGCGCTGGGCGCCGCCAACCTGGCCGAGCTGGTGCGCCTGTGCGTGGCGCTGGAGCTGGTCGCCCCGCTGCCGGACGCGCCCTCGCCCTCCTGACCTCACTGGTCTGCCGTGCCCTCTGCCCCATAGGCCCCCTCTCCAGCCGAGCCCCGCGCGGCACGCCCTTGGCCGGCGGCCTGGCGACGCCACCTCGAGCCTCTAGACTGCAAGATACGCCGCCCGCCCGGGTGGCGGCAGCAACCCGACCCGCGTCAGGGGGGAGGTCGAGATGAACAGGACGGACGTCAGGACCCTTCAGCGGTTCCTCGCGAAGGGCGGCAGCTACCGGGGCGAGATCGACGGCCTGCGCGGCCCGAAGACC
>JAWWBV010000462.1:0-2727 GCA_033720795.1 Halomonas sp.
CCCCATGATCCAGCAGACGCTCGCACAGGTCTTCGGCTACGACGACTTCCGGCCCGGCCAGCGGCCAGTGATCGAGGCGATCGTGGCCGGCCGCTCGGCGGCGGCCATCTTCCCCACCGGCTCCGGCAAGTCGCTCTGCTATCAGCTGCCCGCCCTGCACCTCCCCCACCTGACGCTGGTGATCTCGCCGCTGCTGGCCCTGATGCAGGATCAGCTGGCCTTCCTGGCGCGCCACGGCATCGCCGCCGCCAGCCTCGATTCCGGCCAGAGCCGCGAGGAGGCGGCGGCGGTGATGGAGGGCGTCAAGCGCGGCGACATCCGCATCCTGATGGTCTCCGTCGAGCGCCTCAAGAACGAGCGCTTCCGGGCCTTCATCCGCCGCGTGCCGATCTCGCTGATGGTGGTCGACGAGGCGCACTGCATCTCCGAATGGGGCCACAACTTCCGGCCGGACTACCTCAAGCTGCCCGCCTATCGCCGAGAGTTCGCCATTCCGCAGGTGCTGCTGCTCACCGCCACGGCCACGCCGCGGGTCATCGACGACATGCGCGACCGCTTCGACATCGCGGCGGAGGACGTCACCGGCACCGGCTTCTATCGCGCCAACCTCGACCTCGAGGTCTCGCCGGTGCCCGCCGAGCAGCGCCCGCGCCGGCTGGTGGAGTGGCTGCGACCGAAATTCACGCCGGACCCGCCCGAGCCCACCATCGTCTACGTCACCCTGCAGCAGACCGCCGAGCGCCTGGCCGCCTACCTCCAGAAGGCCGGCCTGCCCGCCACGGCCTACCACGCGGGACTCGACGCCGAGCGACGCGACGCCATCCAGCGGGACTTCATGGCGGGACAGACGCCCTGCATCGTCGCCACCATCGCCTTCGGCATGGGCATCGACAAGGCCGACATCCGCAACGTCGTGCACTTCGATTTGCCGAAGTCCATCGAGAACTACAGCCAGGAGATCGGCCGTGCCGGCCGGGATGGGCGGCCCTCACGCTGCCTGATGCTGGCCGGGCGCGACCACCTCGAGGTGCTGGAGAACTTCGTCTATGGCGATACGCCGGAGCAGCACGGCATCCGGCGCGTGATCGACACCCTGCAGGCCGCCGGCGGTGAATGGGAGCTGATGCTCAACGCCCTGTCGCGACACAGCAATATTCGCCCCCTGCCGCTCAAGACCCTGCTGGTGCAGCTCGAGCTGGGCGGCATCATCGCCCCGCGCTACAGCTACTTCGCCGACTACCGCTTCCGGCTGACGGAGGCGCCGGAAACGCTGGTGGCCCGCTTCCAGGAGGAGCGCCGCGCCTTCGTCCAGGCGATTCTCGATGCCTCCTCCCGGGCCCGCACCTGGTACACCCTGGACTTCGCCGCCCTGGAGGCGCTGGGCGCCGAGCGCGGGCTCGATACCCGGCGCGGACGCGTCATCATCGCCCTGGAGTACTTCGTCGAGAAGGGCTGGATGACACTCGAGAGCAAGCAGATGACCGAGGTCTACGAGGTGCTCGACCGCGAGGCCGACCCGGCCGCGCTCACCGAGGAGCTGACCCGCTATTTCCGCGACAAGGAAGATGCGGAGATCAAGCGACTCGAGGCCATGCTGGCCCTCTTCGAGAGCGACGGCTGCCTCAGCCGGCGCCTGGCCGACTGGTTCGGCGATGCCCGGGCACCGGCGCGCTGCGGCCACTGCTCGGCCTGCCGCGGCCAGGTGGCGAAGCTGCCCGCCGCCGCCAGGGCCGCGCCGCCGGCGCCACAGGACCTCGACGCGCTGTGCGCCCCCTTCCTCGAGCGACTCGGCCAGGCCGGCGAGGGCCACCCCGCCACCCCGGACCTGCTGACGCGCTTTCTCTGCGGGATCGCCACGCCGCTCTTCACACCGCTGAAGGCGCGCCAGCTGCCCGGCTTCGCCGCCCTCGAGGGCGTGCCCTACGGCGAGGTGCGCGAGCGGGTCGCCGCCGGGATGGCCACGCCGCCACCCGCCGCCTGACCCGCGCCCGCCGAGGGGCGGCTCAGCGACGACGCCCGGCGCGAAGCCGGGCCCGGCTTCGGCTTGACGAGGCGGCGCCGCTGCACGACCTTTCTCGGCAGAGGTCGGCGCGCCGACGCGCCGAGCCCTGTCGACGACCAGGAGGAGACCATGAGCCAGCTTTCCGAACAGACGTGCGAGGCCTGTCGCGCGGACGCTCCCCAGGTGACCCAGGCCGAGATCGAGCGCTACCACGCCGAGATCCCCGAGTGGCGGATCATCGAGCGCGATGGCATCATGAAGCTCGAGCGAAGCTTCGCGTTTCGCGACTTCCAGCAGGCCCTCGACTTCACCAATCGCGTTGGCGAGATCGCCGAAGCGGCCGGCCATCACCCGGCCCTGTTGACCGAATGGGGCAAGGTCACCGTGACCTGGTGGTCGCATGCGATCAAGGGCCTGCACAAGAACGATTTCATTCTTGCCGCCAGAACTGACGAGGTAGCGACGTAAATGTTCGAGACAATTGAGCGGGTTCCCGGGGACGCCATCCTCGGTCTGATCGAGGCCTTCAAGAAGGACACCAACCCCCAGAAGGTCGATCTCGGCGTGGGTGTCTACAAGGACGACCAGGGAAACACCCCGGTCATGCGCGCCGTGAAGGAAGCCGAGGCCCTGCTGCTCAAGAACGAGACCACCAAGACCTACATCGGCTCGCACGGCGCACCGGCGTACGGCCAGGCGGTACTACCCATGGTGCTGGGCGAAGG
>JAWWBV010000463.1:0-2720 GCA_033720795.1 Halomonas sp.
CGATGGGCCGCGCGGGATCGAGGATCACCGCCGCGGCGACCACCGGGCCGACCAGCGGGCCGCGGCCCACCTCGTCGACCCCGGCCAGCCGGTCGCCGGCGTAGTCGATCGAGAGCGGCGGCAGCGTCTTGCCCTTCACGACCGGGCCGTCATGGCGGGCGGTCATCGCTCGCCCTCGACGAGGGCGGCCTCGCCCGCCTCGGGGGCCACGCTGGCCGGCAGGGCCCGCCCCGCCACCAGCGCCTCGATGGCCTCGCTGGCGCGGCGGCTGGCGTCGCGCTGCAGGGCCGCGTGCATCTCGGCGAAGCGCGCCTCCAGAGCCCGGCGGCCCGCCTCGTCGTCGAGCAGCGTCCCGAGGCGTTCGGCGATGGCGTCGGGGCTCGCCGCGTCCTGGATCAGCTCCGGTACCAGGCTCTCCCGGGCGATCAGGTTGGGCAGCGAGATCCACTCGGTGTGGACCAGTCGCTTGGCCAGCCAGTGGGTCGCCGGTGCCATCTTGTAGGCCACCACCATCGCGCGGTGGCAGAGCATCGCCTCCAGCGCTGCGGTCCCCGAGGCGAGCAGCACGGCATCCGCGGCCACCATGGCCTCCCGCGACTGCCCGTCGATCAGGGTCACGCGCCCCGCGAGGGCCGGACGCGTCGTCAGCAACGCCTCGAGCTCGCCACGTCGCGCCGGGGTGGCGGCCGGGATCACCACCGAGAGCGCCGGGCGCTCCCGGCAGAGGCGCTCGACGGCGTCGAGGAAGGTGTCGCCGAGGAAGCGGATCTCGTTGGCCCGGGAGCCGGGCAGCACCGCCAGCAGCGCCCCGCCCTCCTCCGGCTCCGCCAGCCCCAGGGCCGTCCGCGCACCCTGCCGGTCGTTGGCCAGCGGCAGTTCGTCGGCCAGCGGATGGCCGACGAAGGCCACCGGCACCCGGTGTTGGGCGTAGAAGGCCGCCTCGAAGGGCAGGAAGGTGAGCATGGCATCCACGGAGCGGGCGATGCCCTTGACGCGTCCCTGGCGCCAGGCCCAGACCGAGGGGCTGACGTAGTGGGCGGTGGTGAGGCCGGCCTCGCGCAGCTGTCGCTCGAGCCCCAGGTTGAAGTCCGGGGCGTCGATGCCGACCACGATGTCGGGCCGCCAGGCCAGCGCATCGCGCTTCAGCGCGCGGCGCACCTTGACGAGCCCCGGCAGGTGCTTGAGCACCTCCACCAGCCCCATCACCGAGAGCGTTTCCAGGGGATAGCGGCTGTCGATGCCCTCCGCGATCATGCGCGGGCCGCCGATGCCGCGGAACGCGACGCCCGGATGGCGCGCCTTGAGCGCACGCATCAGGCCGGCGCCGAGGATGTCGCCGGAGAGTTCGCCGGCGACGAGATAGACGCGGCGGACCGTCATGCCCTCGCCCACCTCAGCGAACGATGCCGCGGGTCGAGGCCTCGATGGAGGCGGCGAAGGCCTCGGTCTCGGGCAGCGCATAGCTGGCCCGGATCTGCTCGAGCGCCTGCTCCGTGGTCAGTCCCTGGCGATAGACCAGCTTGTAGGCCTCGCTCAGGCCGCGGATGGCCTCCTTGGAGAAGCCGCGGCGCTTGAGCCCCACGAGATTGAGGCCGTGGACCTGGGCCGGATTGCCGTTGATCATCACGTAGGCCGGGGTGTCCTTGGTGATGATCGAACCGCCGCCGGCCATGGCGTGGTCGCCGAAGTGGCAGAACTGGTGGACCGCCGAGAGCCCGCCGAGGATGACGAAGTCGCCGAGCTTCACATGGCCGGCCAGGGTCACCTGGTTGGCGAAGATGCCGTCGTTGCCGATCACGCAGTCGTGACCGACGTGGACGTAGGCCATGAAGAGGTTGCGCGAGCCGATGAGGGTCTCGCCGCGATCCTGGACGGTGCCGCGGTGCAGGGTGACGCCCTCGCGGATGACGTTGTCGTCGCCCATCACCAGGCGGGTCGGCTCACCGGCGTACTTCTTGTCCTGGCAGTCCTCGCCCACCGAGGCGAACTGGAAGATGCGGGTGCGCGCGCCCAGCACGGTGGGGCCCTTGATCACGACATGGGGGCCGATGCGGCTGCCGGGCCCGATCTCGACATCGGCCCCGATCACGCTGAAGGGGCCGACCTCGACATCATCGGCCAGGCGCGCCGCGGGATCGATGAGGGCGGTGGGGTGTATCAAGCGACCTTCCTCTCGGCACAGGTGATGTCGGCCTCGCAGGCCAGCTCGCCGCCCACGGTGGCGCGGCAGATGAACTTCCAGATGCCGCGCTTGGTGCGCTCGACCCGCGCCTCGAGCACCAGCTGGTCGCCGGGCATCACGGGGCGCTTGAAGCGCACGTTGTCGCTGGCGACGAGGTAGTAGACGTAGCCGTCGGCGGGCAGCTTGTTGACGGTCTTGAAGCCGAGGATGCCGCAGGCCTGAGCCAGGGCCTCGACCACCAGCACGCCGGGCATGATCGGGTGATGCGGAAAGTGGCCGTTGAAGAACGGCTCATTGATGCTGACGTTCTTGTAGGCAACGATGGATTCGCCCAGTGTGAGCTCCGTGACCCGATCCACCAGCAGGAAGGGATAGCGGTGGGGCAGATACTCACGAATCTCGTTGATGTCCATTACCATCGTAGCAACCTCTGAAATGACAGGATGCCCTTCCCGGGGAGGGGCACGGCCGGCGCTCGGGCGCCGGCGAAGACAGGCGGTGGATTATACCGCCCCATGATCGGGCCTCAACCGCCGCG
>JAWWBV010000464.1:0-2718 GCA_033720795.1 Halomonas sp.
GGATCGTCGGCCAGCGCCTGCTGCCAGCCCTTGTCGGCCAGCGCCCGCACGAACGGCAGGGTGGCGTTGGTCAGCGCCTGGGTGGAGGTGCGCGCCACGGCACCCGGCATGTTGGCCACGCAGTAGTGCACCACGCCGTCGACGATATAGGTCGGATCGGCGTGGGTGGTGGCCCGGCTGGTCTCGAAGCAGCCGCCCTGGTCGATGGCCACGTCCACCAGCACGCTGCCCGGCTTCATCTCGGCGAGCATCGCGCGGGTGATCAGCTTGGGCGCGGCGGCGCCGGGAATCAGCACGGCGCCGACGATCAGGTCGCACTCACGCACCGCCTCGTCGATGGCATCGGCGGTAGAGAAGACGGTCTTCATGCGCCCCTGATAGCGGTCGTCCAGGGTCTCGAGTCTCGGGATGGAGGTGTCCAGCACCGTGACCTCGGCGCCCAGGCCCAGCGCCATGCGGGCGGCGTTCTCGCCGACCACGCCGCCGCCGATCACGGCCACCCTGGCCGGGGCGACGCCGGGCACGCCGGGCAGCAGCACCCCGGCCCCGCCCTGGGCCTTCTCCAGGCTGTGGGCGCCGGCCTGCACGGCCATGCGGCCGGCCACGGTGCTCATCGGCGCCAGCAGCGGCAGTCCGCCCTGGCGGTCGGTGACGGTCTCGTAGGCGATGCAGGTGGCGCCGCTCGCCATCAGGCCGCGGGTCAGGGTCTCCTCGGCGGCCAGGTGCAGGTAGGTGAAGAGCGTCTGGCCCTTGGTCAGCCGGGCGACCTCCTCGGCCTGGGGCTCCTTGACCTTGAGGATCAGCTCGGCCTCGCTCCAGACCTTCGCCACGTCGGCCTCGAGGCGCGCCCCGGCGGCCTCATAGGCGGCGTCCTGGAAGCCGGCGCCCTCGCCGGCGCCGGCCTGAACGGTGACGGTATGGCCACGGCCGACCAGCTCCCGGGCCCCCGAGGGGGTCAGGGCGACGCGATACTCGTGGTTCTTGATTTCCTTGGGCACGGCGATCTGCATGGCACGCTCCTGCGGTGGGTAACGGAATCGGTGTTCCCCCATTACAGCACAGGCAGTCGATACACGAAGAGTCCACGCAGAAGAACAAAAAGGATGAGTAAACGCCGGCCTTTTCACCGGAAAATCTTCTCTGAGAGAAGGCGCCGACAGAAAACCCTGTGGCCAGGACCGAGCGGCCGTGCCGTTCACGCGAGAGAGACGGGCGCCTCCCCTGCCCGCGTGACACGCTAGTCCCACTCCTCCCGGCCGGCGCCGCAGTGCCAGCAGGTGTCGAAGGCACCCTCGAGGCGCTCGCCGCAGCCGGGGCAGGTCCAGGCCGGGCGCTCACTCCCTCCGTGGAGGGCCTGGCGAATCAGCGCCTCGGCCCGCTCGCGGTTGTGGGGCGCCACCCAGACCTCCGGCTCGCACTCGCCCAACGGCAGCTCGCCGGCGCCGCCGCCCAGGGTCAGGTTGCGCAGCTCCACCGGGATGCCGGCCGCGGTCAGCACGTTATGCACGTGGCTGACCAGCAGCGCATTGGAGTGGGCGAAGGCGCGAACGTAGCCGGGCACCATCGCGACCTAGTCCCGGAAGACGCGCACGCCCAGGGCCTTCAGGTAGGCGGTCTCGGGGATCGCCGGATGCACCGGATGATCCGGCCCCTGATGGCCCTGGAAGAGGATCTGGCCCTGGCGGTCCTGGTGGCGCACCGCGCCGCGCACCACGTCGACCAGGCGCTCCGGGGCCAGGTGCATGGAGCAGGAGGCCGAGAGCAGCAGGCCGTCGCGGCCGAGCAGGCGCATCGCCTCGCGGTTGAGCTTGCCGTAGGCCCGCTCACCGTTGGGGATGTCCTTGCGCTTGCGGATGAAGGCGGGCGGGTCGAGGATCACCACGTCGAACTCCTCCCCCTCGGCCTTGAGGGCGGCGAGCACCTCGAAGGCATCCCCCTCGCCCACCGCCACCTGCTCGTGCAGGCCGTTGAGGGTGGCGTTCTCGGCGACCCGCTCCAGCGCCGCGCCGGAGGCGTCTACGCAGAGCACCTCGCTGGCGCCGCTGGCCGCGGCCTGCACGCCCCAGCCCCCGACGTAGCTGAACAGGTCCAGCACCCGCTTGCCGGCCACCAGGCCGTTGAGCCAGGCCCGATTGCCCCGGTGATCATAGAACCAGCCGGTCTTCTGGCCGTCGAGCACCGGCGCAACGAAGCGCACGCCGTTCTCCTCGAGCAGCACCTGGTCGGGCAGCTCGCCCTTCACCACCTCGACGCTCGCCTCGAGGCCCTCCTGGCGACGCCCGCTGGTGTCGTTGCGGAACACCACCGCCGCCGGCGAGAGCACCTTCTCCAGGGCGTCGAGCAGCTCCTCGGCCACGGCCTGCATGCCGGCGGTGTTGAGCTGGACCACGACGACGTCGCCGAAGCGGTCGATGATGAGCCCCGGCAGCAGGTCGCCCTCGCCGTGCACCAGGCGGTAGAAGGGCTTGTCGAAGAGCCGCTGGCGCAGCGCCAGCGCCTGGTTCAGGCGGTGCACCAGCAGCGAGCGGTCGAGCCCCTGCTGGGGATCGCGGGAGACCATCCGGGCGCAGATCAGCGAGTGCGGATTGACGTAGGCCACCCCCATGCCCTTGCCGTTGGCCGCCTCGACCACCACCTGCGTGCCGGGAGCGATCTCCTTGAGGGGCGTGGCCTGGATGTCGATCTCGTTGGAGTAGAGCCACAGGTGGCCGGCCTTGA
>JAWWBV010000465.1:0-2707 GCA_033720795.1 Halomonas sp.
GATCGGCCCGAAGCCCTGGGAGTACTTGGGCTGGCCGCCGACGCTGACGGTGAAGAAGGTGCGGCCGTGGAACGACTGGCGGAAGGAGATGATCTTGTCCTTGTGCTCGCCGTGCTCGTTGTAGGCCCAGCGGCGCGCCAGCTTGAGCGCCGCCTCGTTTGCCTCGCCGCCGGAGGAGCAGAGGAACACCTTGTCGGCGAAGGTGCGCTCGACCAGCGCCCGGGCTAGCTTCAGGGCCGGCTCGTTGGTGTAGACGTTGGCCAGGTGCCAGAGCGTGTTGGCCTGCTCGGTGAGGGCATCGACCAGCACCGGGTGGCAGTGACCCAGGGCGTTGACGGCGATGCCGCCGGCGAAGTCGATGTACTCCTTGCCCTCCTGGTCCCACAGGCGGCTCCCCTCGCCGCGCACCGGGATCGCCTTCTGGGGGGCGTAGTTGGGCACCATGTACTGGTCGAAATCGGCGCGGGTCGGGCTCTGGCTCATGTGGCTCTCCATTCTCGGAATGACGGAATCTGCTGTCACTCGAGTATAGGGAGCGCTGCGACGGGGGGCTTTCAGCAATGGGACGAGGAGTTGTGTAAAAGGATGGGGTAGGCTGAAGGGACTCATCCGCCGGGAGCCCCTCATGTTCAACACCACGGCCTGGAACCGGGTCCGCTATGGACTCTATGCGCCCGTCTACGACCTGGTGGCCGAGCGCGCCTTTCGCGAGGCGCGCCGCCGGGCCCTCGCCCAGGTGGACTGGCGCCCCGGCATGCGGGTGCTGCTGGTCGGCGCCGGCACCGGGCTCGACCTGCCCTGGCTGCCCCGCGACATCGAGCTGCACGCCACCGACCTGGCGCCGGCCATGGTGCGGCGCCTGGCACGCCGCGCCGAAGGGCTCGGTCGCGACGTCCAGGCCGAGGTGATGGACGCCGAACGGCTCGACTATCCCGACGGGCACTTCGACGTGGTGGTGATGCACCTGATACTCGCGGTGATGCCGGACCCCGAGCGGGGCCTGGCCGAGGCCCGCCGGGTGCTGAAGGAGGAGGGCCAGCTCTGCGTGATGGACAAGTTCCAGGCCGACGCGCGCCCGGCGAGCCTGCCCCGCCGCGGCCTCAACGCCCTCACCTCGGCCATCGCCACCGACATCACCCGCCAGGCCGGGCCGCTGCTGGAGGGCGCCGGCTTCGTCATCGAGCAGGACACCCCGGTGATGATGGGCTCGCTGTTCCGCGCCCTGCTGGCCCACCCGGCCTGATCAGCGCGAGCGGCCGGGAGCATAGGTCCGCCGCGGCGGCGCCAGGGTGCACCAGACGCCGCCGATCACCACCAGGCTGCCGACCACCTGCACCGCGAGGAGGGTGTCGCCGAGCCACCACCAGGCCCCCAGCATGGTGAACACCGGCAGCAGGTTCAGGTAGATCGCGGCGCGGGTCGGCCCGAGCTCGCCCAGCGCACTGGCGTAGAGCAGCAGCGCCACCACCGAGGGGAAGAGGCCGAGGTAGCCAAGCCCCGCCCAGTCGGCGGCGGAGAGGCGCGGCACCAACTGCCAGGCCCCCTCCCAGAGGGCGATGGGCAAGAGCGTCAGGTTGGCGATGGCGAGCATCACCAGAAGCCCCCCGTAGCGCGGGAAGCGCGCCATGTGCCGCTTGATCAGCAGCGAATAGCCCACCCAGACCAGCACCGCCAGCCCCATGATCAGATCGCCGGGATTGAACCCGCCGGGCGCGAGCGCGGCCCCCTCCCCGGCGCTGATCACCACCACGGCGCCAGCCAGGGAGAGCGCCACGCCGAACCACTGCAGGGGCCGGAAGCGCTCGCCCAGCAGCAGCACGCTGGCGAGCAGGGTCGCCACCGGGATCAGGCTCTCGAGGATGGCGACGTTGGTCGGCGAGGTGAACCTCAGCGCCGCGTAGATCAGGGCATGGAAGAAGGTCACTCCGGTGAGGGCGAGGCCCAGCAGCGGTCGCCAGTGGCGCCGGAACCGCGGCCAGTCGCGGCGCGCCTCTTTCCACCCCAGCGGCAGCACGACGAGCAGCGCGATGGCCACCCGCCCCAGCGAGATGGTGAAGGGCGGCAGGCCAGCGAGGGCCTTGCCGACCAGGATGTTGCCGGAAAAGATCATCACCACCAGCAGCAGGCAGAGGTGGGGGCGCAGCGCGCGCATGGTGCCTCCATGGCAGGGCGGGGCTCAGGCCAGGCGCTCCTCGCGGGGCGTCATGCCGAAGTGATTGCGGTAGGCCGTGGAGAAGTGGGCCGCCGAGGAGAAGCCGGTCAGCAGGGCGATCTCGCCGGCGGGATGGTCGCTCTCGCGCAACAGGCGCCTCGCCCGCTGCAGTCGCAGGTCCAGGTAGTAGCGGCTCGGCACCGCCTGCAGGTACTTCTTGAAGAGGCGCTCGAGCTGGCGCCGCGAGATGCCCAGGTGCTCGGCCAGCTCGTGGGTCGTCAGGGGCTCCTCGATGTTGGCCTCCATCAGCGCCACCGCCTCGGAGAGGCTCTCGGGAGCGTGGCCGAGCCGCGAGCGCAGCGGCATCTGCTGGGGCTCGTCGCCCATGCGGATCCGCTCCAGCACGAAGTGCTCGGAGATGCGCTCGGCGAGGCGGGGGCCGTGCTGGCTGCCGACCAGGGTCATCATCATGTCCATGGCGGCGGTGCCGCCGCCGCAGGTCAGGCGATCGCGGTCGATCTCGAAGAGCTGGCGCGAGAGGCGCACCTGGGGGAA
>JAWWBV010000466.1:0-2704 GCA_033720795.1 Halomonas sp.
AGGTCTTGTCCATGGGGCTTCCGGGTGTTCAGGGTGGCGTCGAGGCACGGCAGGCCGCGTCATGGCGGCGCCGCAGGGCGCGAAAAATGGGCTCGATTATAGCGTGCCGAGCGGGCCGGCGTCATGGGCGAGGCGGCCAGCCCCAAGGCTATCGCAGATAGCTTGACAGCTCGGTAGCTCGGGGCTGACCTGGCGACTCGCCTGCGAGGAGGCGCTGTGAACCCTTCCCTGGGCGCTACCGACGCCCTGCGGCGCTCTCGCATCCTGCTCCGCTTGCAGGACCGGTGCTGGCCATCCATGGCCAGCCCGTTCGAAGCCATGCTTCTCACCCCTGGCGTAGGACCTCCTCTTCGGCGAGTCCCCAGCGCTCCTAGGTGTCGATAACTGCGATAGCCCGGTCGACGCCGGGCGCGTTTGGCAGACGGGAAGGTGTCTGTCAGCATGATTCGCACACACATCCTGTGCTCGGATGATGGCGCCGTCCCCTCCTGAGGGACGTCGGCGGCGGCGCCCTCCTCCTTCTTGCATCGCGTTCCGCAGGAGGCCCGCATGACCACCCGCCCCTCGACGATACCGCCCCTGGACCCCGCCCGCGTCGCCACCATCGAGGCCTTCGGCGCCACCATCACGCCGCTCGAGCCGCTGGGCGCCGAGGTGCGGGGCCTCGACCTCGCCGCCACTGAGGCGCCGCCGGCGGAGGTGCGCGACGCCCTGGAGCGCGAGATGGCGAGCCGCGGTTTTCTCGTCTTCAAGAACGAGGCGCCCTTGGCCGCCGAGGACTTCCTGCGGGCGAGCTGCTGGTGGGGCGGCCGTGAGCTGCACAGCACCCACGGCATCCATCCGGCCACTCCGGACGGCAATCCGCATATCTTTCGGCTCTCGAACGATCGCCGTCACGGCATCCCCGACGTGGGGCCGCAGTGGCACAACGACGGCAGCTTCAACCCGGACACCTTCTCGCACTCGGGCTACCACATCATCCGCCCGGCGGAGAAAGGCGGCGGCACCTACTTCGCCCATCAGGGCGCGGCCTTCGACGCCCTCCCCGAGGAGCGCCAGGCGTACTGGAGCCGGCTCGCCTCGGTGAATTCCGCCTCGGGCGTGGTGCACCCCATGGTGCACGAGCACCCCCTCACCGGGCGCCGCTGCGTCTGGCTGCACCTCGGCATGACCGGCGCGGTGATCGAGAAGCTCCCCGACGAGGAGGCCTTCCGGCTGCTGCACGAGGACGAGCTGAAGCGGCTCTGCCACGAGTACAACGACCTCCTGAACGCGGGGCTTGAAGACGGCTACGCCATCGCCTTCGAGTACCGGGAGAACGACTGCGTCTTCATCGACAACCTCGCCGTGGCGCACCGCGCCGCCCCGGAGGCGCACCTGCCCGCCGAGGAGCAGGGCCTGCGCATCATGCACCGCAGCACCGTGCGCGGCGTGCAGGACCTCGCCCCCGGCTTCGGCCTGCCGCAGCACGTCGATATCCAGGGGCCCAACCCGCTCGGCGAGGGCGTCTGGAAAGGCGGCGGCATCGGCTTCCGGTGGGCGGATGGCGTGCCGATGCAGAACTGAGGTGGGGCACACAGACCGGGGCCGGCGTGGTCAGCGAAGCTCCGGGTCACCAGCGATCATTCGTCGACGCCCTGGTAGAACACCACCCTGCCCTCGATCTCCTTGAGGCTCGCGAGCGGACTCTCGTAGCTCCATGCCACGTCCTCGTGCTCACCGAAGGCGTAGTAACTGGCATCGCCCTTGAACGGGCAGTGGGTCACGGTCTCGGAGGGCCTCAGCCGCTCCATGCGCACGTCGTCCCGGGGCAGGTACTGGCGCGGCGGGTAGCCGGTCTCGCGCAACTCGATGGCATGGGTGGTATCGGCGAGCAGGGTGCCGTCGATGACGACGCGCACCCGGCGGGGGTGCGGCTGCAGGGTGATGCGGGGCTCGACGGCATCGGCCATGATCGTCTCCTCTCGGCGGATCGAACGTACCGGCAGGGTAGCATCTCCCACCAACCTCTCTCGTGCCGCTCTGATCCGCGGAGAATCAAATGAAAGGGCGTGCGCCCTTGATACGCCGAGGCGTCGCACGCAGGTCATGGGGTGACACTCCGAGAGCGGGCTATCCTCAGGGGGACCCGCCCTCATATCGGAAGGAGCACCTATGAGCAATCGAGACGCCTATGAGCAGAAGCTGCGCGCCAAGCTGGACGAGCTGCAGGCCGAGGTGGAGAAGCTGAAGGCCCGCGCCCGGAGCGCCGAGGCGGATGCGCGCATCGATCGGGAGGATGAGATCGACCGGCTCGAGGCCCGCCGCGAGGAGATGCGCAAGAAGCTCGAGGAGCTTCGCCACTCCGGCGACGAGGCCTGGGACGACATCCGCGCCGGCGCGGAGCGCGCCTGGGAGTCGCTGAGCGAGGCGATCGAGCGGGCGCGTTCGCGCTTCAAGTGATCGGCCATCGGCCTCATCGATGGCTTCCACGTCGGCTCGGGCTTCCCGGTCCGGGCCGGTTGTTCGTCTGCCCCTGCGGGGGTGACCCTCAGCCGCCGGGCTTCGCGTGATAGGTGATCACCTCGGAGTGCACGCCGTCGGCGTCCGCCTTGATCAGCCCGGCGCCCTTCAGTGCCGTGCCCGGCACGGCCCACCAGCACGAGGCGGTGAGACGACCGTCCGCCTCCTGGGTGAGCACCTCGGTCAGCGCCATCAGGGGGTC
>JAWWBV010000467.1:0-2694 GCA_033720795.1 Halomonas sp.
GCCTGAGCCTGGTGCTGCACCAGCTCGGGCGCGCCGCGCCCGCCTGGCGCGGCGAGATCGAGGGTGCACTCGACGCCACGGCGCTCTGATCGCCAACCGCCCCCTCGAGCCTCATCCCTTGAGCAGCCGGTCGAGCTGCCGATAGCCGATCGCCTCGATCAGCTGGTCGCGCCCGGGGCGCGCCTCCCCGGCCAGGTCGGCCAGGGTCAGGGCCACCCGCAGCACCCGATGATAGGCCCGCGCCGAGAGCCTGAGCCGCTCCAGCACGCCGGCGAGCCAGGCCCGATCCTCGGCCCCGAGGCCGCAGGCCGCCTCCAGGTCGCGCCCGGACAGCCGGGCGTTGAGCCCGCCGCGGGCCGCCTGCCTCGCCCGCGCCGCCACCACCCGCTCGCGCACCGCCGCCGAGGCCTCACCCGGTTCCCGGGAAGTCAGCTGCTCCGGCGCCAGCGCCGGCACCTCCACCTGGAGATCGATGCGATCGAGCAGCGGGCCGGAGAGCCGCGACTGGTAGCGCTGGATCTGTGCCGCGGTGCAATGGCAGGCGCGCCGCGGATCGCCAAGGTGCCCGCAGGGGCAGGGATTCATCGCCGCGACCAGCTGGAAGCCGGCGGGGAAGCGTCGCTCGTGGTTGGCCCGGGCGATATGGATCTGCCCCGACTCCATGGGCTCGCGCATCACCTCCAGCACGTGGCGGGAGAACTCCGGCAGCTCATCGAGGAACAGCACGCCCCGGTGGGCCAGGGAGATCTCGCCGGGACGCGGCTTCGAGCCGCCGCCCACCAGGGCCACGGCGCTGGCGGTATGGTGCGGGGCGCGAAAGGGGCGCACGCCCCACTCGGCGGCATGGGGCAGGCCGCTGACCGAGCGGATCGCCGCCACCTCCAGGGCCTCCTGCTCGGTGAGCGGCGGCAGGATGCCCGGCAGCCGGCTGGCCAGCATGGTCTTGCCGGTGCCGGGCGGCCCGGCGAACAAGAGGTTGTGGCCGCCGGCCGCCGCCACCTCCAGGGCGCGCCGCGCCTGGTGCTGGCCGCGCACGTCGGCGAGATCGGGGGCCGGCGTCGATGCCGGGGCGGGGCCAGGCGCGCGATGCGGCAGCAGCGGCGTCTGGCCGAGCAGGTGGGCCACCACCTCAAGCAGGTGGTCGGCGGGCAGCACCTCCAGATCGCCGGCCAGGGCCGCCTCGTCGGCGTTGGCTCGGGGCACGATCAGCCGGCGGCGCGCCCGGCGCGTGGCCATGGCCATCGGCAGCACGCCGCCGAGCGGTCGCAGCCGGCCGTCCAGGGCCAGCTCGCCGGCGCACTCGACCCCCTCGAGAGCCTCGGGGGGCACCTGGCCCGAGGCCACCAGCAGCCCCAGGGCGATGGGCAGGTCGAAGCGGCCGCCCTCCTTGGGCAGGTCGGCGGGGGCGAGGTTGAGGGTGATGCGGCGCAGGGGAAAGTCGAAGCCCGCGTTGACCAGGGCGCTGCGCACCCGCTCGCGGCTCTCCTTCACCGCGGCTTCCGGCAGGCCCACCAGGGTGATGCCGGGCAACCCGTTGGCCAGGTGCACCTCGACCAGCACCTCGGGCGCCTCGAGGCCGAGGCCGGCCCGGGTGTGGATGATTGCCAGCGTCATGAGCGATCCCTCGCTGCCTGTCTGCCCTCAGGCTAGACCAGGCCGGCGGGGGGCGCCCGGCGGGGGCACCCGGCGAGGGGGACTCGGCGCCGGGTGTGGCTCAGCGGTGGGACTCGCCGCCGCCGGCGTCTTCCTCGGGGCGCGTATCATCGCTGTCGGCCTCGGGGTTCGACGCCTGCGGGGATGCGGCGCTCGGCGCCTCCGGCAGCGGCTCGGCCGAGGCGGTCGCCGTCTCCCGCGAGGGGGCGGTGTCGAGTGCCTCTTCCAGTGCCGCCACCTGCTGCTCCAGGGCCTCGACCCGCGACCGGGTGCGCTGCATCACGTCCATCAGGATATCGAAGTCCTCCCGCGACACCAGCTCCAGGCGATCGAAGGCGCCCTTGACCACCTGCTGGATGCCCTTCTGCACCTCTTCCGGGGCCTGGGATGCCCCCTGCAGCCGGTCGCCGATCTGCTGGGCCAGGCGGCTGATGCGATCGTGGCTCACCATGGTGTCTCTCCTGAATGGTCAATGGATGCCTCGCCAAAGGATACGCAAGCCACCGGCAGCGCGCACCATCCGCCGTTGCCTGCTGATGGTGCAGATGCGCCACGGCAAGGCACCAAAAAAGTGCGTGCTCACCGCCCGCCTCGCGCGCCCCGCCGAACGAGACGCCGACATCTCCATCCAGTCAACTGATTTAACGCCATTATTGTGAGAAGTGGCACGGTTTACGCAATGTCAGGACAACCACTTCTCGGGGGGCACCACGCCGCCCACTTTCAAGCAGGGGAGATCCGTCATGAAGCTGATCACCGCCATCATCAAGCCGTTCAAGCTCGACGACGTGCGCGAGGCGCTCGCCGACAACGGCGTGCAGGGCATCACCGTCACCGAGGTCAAGGGCTTCGGCCGCCAGAAGGGCCACACCGAGCTCTATCGCGGTGCAGAGTACGTCGTCGACTTCCTGCCCAAGGTCAAGGTCGAGGTCGCCGTGGACGACGGCCGCCTCGAGACCGTGCTGGACGCCATCTGCAGCGCGGCCAACAGCGGCAAGATCGGCGACGGCAAGGTCTTCGTCACGCCGCTGGAGGACGTGA
>JAWWBV010000468.1:0-2683 GCA_033720795.1 Halomonas sp.
CAGCCTTAACCTCGACGCCGGATGCGTTTAGAATGGCGCGCAATTTGCCGCCGTCGTCCATCCGACGATGGTCGCCGCCTTCCCGCCGCCGTCGAAGAGGTCATCCCCATGAGCGTCCACGCCATCCAGCATCCCCTGGTCCAGCACAAGCTTGGCCTGATGCGCGAAGCCGGCATCAGCACCAAGAGCTTCCGCGAACTGGCCGGCGAGCTGGCCAAGCTGCTCACCTACGAGGCGACCAGCGACCTCGAGCTCGAGACCCAGAACATCGACGGCTGGAGCGGCGAGCCGATCCCGGTCCAGCTGCTCAAGGGCAAGAAGGTCACCATCGTGCCGATCCTTCGCGCGGGCCTGGGCATGCTCGACGGCGTCACCGACCTGATCCCCAGCGCGCGGGTCAGCGTGGTCGGCCTCTACCGCGACGAGGAGACCCTCGAGCCGGTGCCCTATTTCGCCAAGTTCGCCAATGACCTGGACGAGCGCATGGCGATCGTCATCGACCCGATGCTGGCCACCGGCGGCACCATGGTGGCGACCCTGGACATGCTGCGCGAGCGCGGCTGCAAGCACATGAAGGTGATCGTGCTGGTGGCGGCCCCCGAGGGCATCAAGCGCGTCCAGGAGAGCTATCCGGACATCGAGCTCTACACCGCCTCGGTCGACGACCACCTCGACGAGAACGGCTACATCGTCCCGGGCCTGGGCGACGCCGGCGACAAGATCTTCGGCACCCGGTGAGCCTCCGCGTTATCCTCCCGCAGGGCCTTTCCTGCGGGAGCGTCTTTGCATGACGTTCCTCTCGTTGTCAAGCAGGGGCGCGGGACGCATTTCGTGGGAGCCCTGCTAGCAGGGGATCGGCATCGTCAGACACCCATACGCACCGCTCCTCAATAGCCGCCGCTTACAGCGCTGCAGGGCGGATCGCGCTTCGAGGCAGTCCCTCTCTCGCCCTTCTGGGGCTCCATCCCGTCTCTCCACCGCTCCCCTGTCCCCTTGGTTGGGCGAGAAGAGTCGTATCATGTCGCAGCATGTTCGTTTTCGAGCATGATGGCCCGCGATCTCCCCGAGCCTGCTTTTCCCGCCTTCGGTTAGACAAAAGTTTAATGTCGAAGAAAAATACAGTCTTTCAACGGGTTGTGCATGAAAGTGCGGCGCCCCGGCAGAAGGCGTTGATGTTTTCGCTTGGCGACATTTGTGTTTGAAAGCGAATCTCGTCTACGTTGTCTGGACGAGTCCCAGGCTCGTCCAATAACAACGACACCTCGAGATCCGTATGTCCCTGATCCTAGACAACATCGATCATGTGGTCGGTGGCTCCACCCACATCGCGGGCGTGAACCTGGAGCTCGGGCCCGGCTCCTTCAACGTCCTGCTGGGCCGGACCCTGTCGGGCAAGACGACGCTCATGCGCCTGATGGCCGGCCTCGACGTGCCTACCCGGGGCCGCATCCTGATGAACGGCGAGGACGTCACCGGTCGTTCGGTGCGCAAGCGCAACGTCTCCATGGTCTACCAGCAGTTCATCAACTATCCGGCCCTCTCGGTCTACGACAACATCGCCTCGCCCCTGAAGCTGGCCAAGGTATCGCGTGCCGAGATCGACCGGCGGGTGAGGGAGGTCGCCGAGATGCTGCACATCGAGCACCTCCTCGATCGCCTGCCGCTGGAGCTCTCCGGCGGCCAGCAGCAGCGCACCGCCATGGGCCGTGCGCTGGTCAAGGAGGCCGATGTCGTGCTCTTCGACGAGCCGCTGGTCAACCTCGACTACAAGCTGCGGGAGGAGTTTCGCGACGAGCTGCGCAGCGTCTTCAGCGAGCGCCACTGCATCGCCGTCTATGCGACCACCGAGCCCGCCGAGGCGCTGGCGCTCGGCGGCAACACCGCCGTGCTGCACGAGGGTCGCCTGCTGCAATACGGACGCACCGAGGACGTCTACCATCGTCCGCGGGATATCCTCGCCGCCGAGATGTTCTCCGAACCGCCGATCAACATCGTGCACGGCATCGTCTCAGGGAGCGAGGTGACCTTCGACGAGCGCACGCACTTTCCCGTCAACGAGGACCTGAAGACCCTGCCGCCGGGGGAGTACCGCTTCGGCATTCGCGCCTCGCACATCTCGCTCGCCCCCCGGGCCAAGGACGACATCGAGGTGAAGATGATGGTCGACCTGGCCGAGATCAGCGGGTCCGAGACCTTCCTTCACGTGCACAACGACCGCTTCCACATGACGGTGCACCTGGCGGGCGTCCACGCGTTCGACGTCGATGCCCCCGTGACCCTCTACTTCCCGACCCACAAGGTGTATGCCTTCGACCGCCACGGCGCCGTGGTGCATATCCCGACCCACCTGGGGGGCGTGTGAGATGGCCGAGATCACCCTGAAGTCGCTGGCCCATACCTACCTGCCCAACCCGACCTCGCCGGAGGACTACGCGATCCGCGAGATGAACCATGTCTGGCATCAGGGCGGGGCCTACGCGCTGCTCGGCCCCTCGGGCTGCGGCAAGTCGACCCTGCTCAACATCATCTCCGGGCTGCTTGCGCCCTCCAGCGGCGAGGTGCTCTTCGACGGCGAGGTGGTCAACGCCCTGCCGCCCGAGGCGCGCAACATCGCCCAGGTGTTCCAGTTCCCGGTGGTCTACGACACCATGACCGTCTACGACAACCTGGCCTTCCCGCTGCG
>JAWWBV010000469.1:0-2681 GCA_033720795.1 Halomonas sp.
ACCGGCCCGCGCCCCGCGGGAACGTACATGCCGACATGGCCAGGGCGACACGCGCCGATGTCGGAAAAACAGGCTGTCAAAGGACCCGGAGCGGGTCGCCTTGTCGAGTGTGAGGTGTGAAGAATGAGTCAGAACGCACGGGAATCGCTTTCTGCCCTGATGGACAACGAAGGGGATGAGCTGGAGCTGCGTCGCGTCCTCAAGTCACTGGATGAATCCCCTGACGCAGCCGATACCTGGCGGCGCTACCATCTCATGCGCAGCCTGATGCGCCGGGAACACGAGGTCGATGTCGCCACCGACCTCTCCGCCGGCATCATGGCGCGGCTCGAGGACGAGCCGCTGCCGCAGGTCGAGGCCGATGACAAGGGCAACGGTGGCGCCGGGCGCTCCATGTCGCTGATGCGCGGCGCCGGCATCGCCGCCGCCGTCTCGCTGATGGTGATCACCGGCGTGCAGTTCTATCACGGCAGTATCGGCGGCGGGCAGGTACCCGCCGACGTGGCATCGCAGGCGCCGCGTGGAGCAGAGCTGCAGGCTAGCCCGGCCGCCCTCGGCGGCTCGGAGCTGGCCGCGTCGCGCGCCAGTGATCGTCCCTCGCTTGCCGACCTGCCGCTGTTCCAGACGCCCTCCGGCGATGGCCGCGGCCTGATGACGGTGGGCGCCGGCGTCGATTCCCCGCTGGTGCTCTCCCCGCGCCAGTCCGCGCGCGTCAACCAGCAGCAGGCCCAGCTGCTGCAGTCCTACCTGGATCGTCACGCCGAGGGCGCGGCCTACGGCAGCGGTGATACCTGGATGCCGCTGCTGCGCGCCTCCGGCAACGAGTCGCTGGGTCAGCGCTGATGCGGCCGGGTCGCTCGACCCGCGGGGTCACGAGATCTCTTCCGGTGTTCCTGTTGAGCGGCCTGCTCGCGGCGTTGCCGCTGGTGGGCCTGGCGCAGGCCGAGTCGCCTCAGACCGATGACCTCGCCGCCGTTGAACAGGCGGATTCCCGCCCTGGCGATAGCGATCATGCCGGCAGCGACGAGGCCGAGCGCTTCGACTGCCAGACGCTGATCGCCCAGCCGGCTCCCGAGGGCGCCCGGGCCTGGCTCGAACGCAGCCTCTGGGCCAGCCACTGCTACGCCTTCCAGGCGCGCGCCGTGCGTATCGGCAGCGACGGGGTCCGTTCACTGGCGCTCTCCCACGACATCGTGGAAGGGGTCGAGCGCGAGGTGGCGCGCTTCCTCGACGGTCCCGCGGTGGTCTTCGAGCGGCGCGGGCGCATCGGTCGCCTGAGCTGGGCAGACGACGACGGGGCGGTGGCCGCCTCGCCGGCCGGCATCGTTGCCCATCTCGAGGGGCTCTATCGCCTGCGGCTCAGCGGCGAGGAGCGCCTCGCCAATCGCAACACCGTGCGTCTCGACATCGAGCCGCTGGACGACCTGCGCTACGGCCATCGCCTGTGGCTGGACAGGGCCACCGGGCTGCCCCTCAAGCAGATCCTGCTGGATGAGCGGGGGCGCGTGGTCGAGACCTTCCAGATCACCCAGCTGAATCGGCCTCGCCTGCACCGGGGGACGATCGCCCTCGATCGCCGGCGCCCCGCCCCCGACGATCCCTGGCAGCCGGCCTGGCTGCCCGACGGCTTCATCCCCAAACCGGTGCAGACCCGCAGCCCCCGCCATGACGCGGCCATCGGCCATCGTGTCTACAGCGACGGCCTGGCGACCCTGAGCCTCTTCGTGGAGCCCCTCGCCGGCCAGGAGCAGCTGATGCCCGGCCTGCACCGTCTCGGCGTCTCCCATGCCGCGGTGCGCCACCGCGAGCTGGGCGGCCGGGTGCGTCAGGTGGTGGTGATGGGCGAGCTGCCGCCGCGGGTGCTGATCCGCGTCGCCGACTCGGTGACCTGGCAGGCACCGGCGGAGGACGCCTCGCCCTGATCGGAACCTTTTGGCGCGCGTGCGGTAGGAACATGCACGCGCCTCACTTCTCTCCCAGTCGAACCAGGAGTGCTTCATGAAACGCATGACGCGACATCTCTCCCTCTGGATGCTGCTGGCCACGGCACTGCTGGCCTGGCAATCGGCCATGGCCCGCGAGCTGCCGGACTTCACCGAGCTGGTCGAGGAGGCCGCCCCCGGGGTGGTCAACATCTCCACCACGCGCACGGTGGAAGGGCGTGGCCCGTCCTTCCACGAATTTGGCGGCCGCGAGATCCCCGAGATCTTCCGTCACTTCTTCGGCGATCGCTTCGGCGAGCAGTTCCCGACGCCGCCCGGGCACGGTCAGCGCCCCAGCGAGGAGCGCCAGTCGCTGGGCTCGGGGTTCATCATCGACGAGGACGGCTACGTCATGACCAACGCCCACGTCGTCGATGGGGCCGATGAGATCGTGGTGCGCCTCAACGACCGTCGCGAGCTCAAGGCCGAGCTGGTCGGCGCCGATGCCAAGACCGACGTCGCCGTGCTCAAGGTCGATGCCGACAACCTGCCCACCCTGGCCCTCGGCGACTCCGACGATCTGCGCGTCGGCCAGTGGGTGGCGGCCATCGGCTCGCCCTTCGGCTTCGATCATTCGGTGACCGCCGGCATCATCAGCGCCATCGACCGCACCCTGCCGCGGGACGCCTACGTGCCCTTCATCCAGACCGACGTGGCCATCAACCCGGGCAACTCCGGCGGTCCGCTCTTCAACCTCGA
>JAWWBV010000470.1:0-2678 GCA_033720795.1 Halomonas sp.
CAGCAGGATCTTGATCTTGCTCTTGTCCAGGGACGTTTTGGCCATGGTCGATTCAACCCCTTCGTCGGCGCGCGCCGCAAGCATGTGTCATGAAGATGATGATGAGCCTGGGGCCGGCCGGTTGCGCTTCGCCCGGGGCAAGGCAGGCTCGAAACAGGGCCGATATGTTACCACAGCCGGCATGAGTCGGGATGAAAATGCTGTGGGCCGAGGATGAGCCACATGCATGTTGGCCGCCCGTGAGCCGGGGCAGACGACCCCCCCGGGAGAGCGTGTATACTGTCGGCCCACCTATCATCCACCGGCGAGTAGAGGCGATGGCGGAACACCATAGTCAAGGCAGGGACGGGGACGGGGCTGGCGACGAGACGGCGCCGGCCGACTTCGCTGCCACCGTCGAGCGGCTCGAGCAGCTCGTCGAGCGGCTGGAGTCCGGCGAGCTGTCGCTGGAGGGGTCGCTGGCCGCCTTCGAGCAGGGCGTGCGCCTGACCCGGGACGCCCAGCGCCGGCTCGACGAGGCCGAGCTGCGGGTGCGCACCCTCACCGAGGGCGAGGCGGGTGGCGTCGACCTCGCACCCTTCGCCGCCCCGCCCGCGGAGGACGATGGTGAGCACTGAGCAACTGGCGGCCCGACTGGCCGCGGACCGTGCCCGGGTCGATGCCCGTCTCGAGTCGCTGTTCACCGAGCGGGCGGCCCCCTCGCCGCGCCTGGAGGCGGCGATGCGCCACGCCCTGCTGGTGGGCGGCAAGCGCCTTCGCCCGGTGCTGGTCTACACCGCCGGCCGCGCCCTGGGCGCCACGGAGAGTCACCTGGACGCCCCGGCCATGGCGCTGGAGCTGATTCACGCCTACTCGCTGGTGCACGATGACCTGCCGGCGATGGACGACGACGACCTGCGTCGCGGCCAGCCCACCGTGCATCGCGCCTATGACGAGGCCACGGCGATCCTGGCCGGCGACGCCCTCCAGGCGCTGGCCTTCGAGGTGCTGGCGGAAAGCGCCCACCCGCGGGTCGGCGCCCTGGTCGCCGGCCTCGCCCGGGCCGCCGGGCGCGACGGCATGGTGGCCGGCCAGGCGCTGGACCTGGCCGCCGTGGGCGGGCACCCGGAAGTGGCCGCGCTGGCGGCCATGCACGGCCACAAGACCGGGGCGCTGATCCGCGCGGCGGTGCGCCTCGGCGGGCTGGTCGCGGTCGACGAGCACGACGCGCGGCTGGCCGCCCTGGACGCCTACGCCGACGCCATCGGCCTGGCCTTCCAGATCCACGACGACGTGCTGGACGTGACCGGCGACACCGCCACCCTCGGCAAGACCTCCGGCGCCGATGCCGCCCGGGCCAAGCCGACCTATCCGAGCCTGCTGGGGCTCGAGGGGGCCCGCCGCCGCGCCCTCGACCTGGTCGAGACGGGCGTGGCGGCCCTGGCGCCGCTGGGCGAGGGCGCCGCGCCCCTGGCCGACCTGGCCCGCTACATGATCGAGCGTGACCACTGATACCACAGGGCCCACATGAAGCTGTTCGATGACATCCCCGTCGAGCGTCCGGCGACGCCGCTGCTCGACACCCTGGAGGCGCCGGCCGCCCTGCGCGCCATGAACGCCGGCCAGCTGGCCCAGGTGGCCGACGAGCTGCGCGCCTATCTGCTCTACAGCGTGGGCGTCTCCGGCGGCCACTTCGGTGCGGGCCTCGGCGTGGTGGAACTCACCGTGGCCCTGCACCAGGCCCTGGAGACGCCCCACGACCGCCTGGTGTGGGACGTGGGCCACCAGGCCTACCCCCACAAGATCCTCACCGGCCGCCGCGAGGCGATGACCGGCATTCGTCAGTACGGCGGCCTGGCCGCCTTCCCGCGGCGCGCCGAGTCGGAGTTCGACACCTTCGGCGTCGGCCACTCCAGCACCTCGATCTCGGCGGCGCTCGGCATGGCGCTGGCCGCCCGCACCCGCGGCGAGTCGCGCCGGGTCTGCGCGGTGATCGGCGACGGCGCGCTGACCGCCGGCATGGCCTTCGAGGCCCTGGCCCACGCCGGCCACGTCGACGCCAACCTGCTGGTGGTACTCAACGACAACGAGATGTCGATCTCCGAGAACGTCGGCGGCATGGCCAGCTACCTGGCGCGCATCCTCACCAGCAAGCCCTATACCAGCATGCGCGAGGGCGGCAAGAAGGTGCTCTCCCACCTGCCCGGCGCCCTGGAGCTGGCGCGGCGCACCGAGGAGCACATGAAGGGGATGATCAGCCCCGCCACGCTCTTCGAGGAGCTGGGCTTCAACTACATCGGGCCCATCGACGGCCACGACCTGCCGCTGCTGGTGGAGACCCTGCGCAACATGCGCGACCTGGAGGGGCCTCAGTTCCTCCACGTGAAGACCCGCAAGGGCAAGGGCTTCCTGCCCGCCGAGGCCGACCCCATCGGCTACCACGCCATCACCAAGCTGGAGAAGAGCGACCCGGAGACGCCGGGCGCGACCCCGCCGCCGCTCAAGCCGACCCCCGGCCCCGCTAAACGCGACGCGCCGGGGCGCGCGAAGCCGCGCAAGTACTGCAGCGTCTTCGGCGACTGGCTCTGTGACATGGCGGCGGCGGACGAGCGGCTGATCGGCATCACCCCGGCGATGCGCGAGGGCTCCGATCTGGTGCGCTTCTCGAAGGAGTACCCCGAGCGCTACTTCGACGTGGC
>JAWWBV010000471.1:0-2674 GCA_033720795.1 Halomonas sp.
CCGGTCACCGACGACGGCGGCGCCCCCCAGTCCACGGTGATGGACGAGACCTTCAAGGTGGCGATCTCGCGCTTCGATGACCGCATCCGGGTGGGCGGCACCGCCGAGCTCGCCTCCTATGACCTGAGCCTGCTGGAGAAGCGCCGGGCCACCATCGCCATGGTGGTGCGCGACGTCTTCCCCGAGGGCGGCGACGTCGGCCGTGCGGAGTTCTGGACCGGCCTGCGCCCCATGACCCCGGACTCCACGCCGATCATCGGCGCCACCCGGGTCGACAACCTGTGGCTCAACACCGGCCACGGTACCCTGGGCTGGACCATGAGCTGCGGTAGCGGCCAGCTGCTGGCCGACCTGATGAGCGGCCGCACACCCGCCATCGACCCCAGCGGCCTGGGGGTCTCCCGCTACGCGGCGTGAGCCACACCCGAGGTGCCATGCGAAGCCCCGCCGAGCTGAACCGCTCAGCGGGGCCTTGGCAGTGGCTTGTCGGCGCGCCTGCCGCGTTTGTCACGGGCAACATATTAATCCACTGATATGAAAGGGAAAATTGAGTGAGTGGTGTGAGGCGTCGGCAAATAGCGACGATGTGATCGGGGGGATGGTAACTGGAGTGGTCCGTCGCCTGCACAGCATTTTACATATCTACCTGATTTTAAAAATAAATTATTATTTCTGGCATGTTCTTCGCTTGAGAATAGATGTCTCCTTCGGCCTTGGTGCCGGAGACGCGCATGCTGCTGCCAAGGCAGCATCGCGGCCATGGAGGGCACGGGGCCAGGGAAGGGCCCGCGTGACAGGGATCCATCATTCCGGAGGTCATCGAGCCGCGCTCGGTGGCTCCCATCAGGAGGTATCATGAAGCTGAAGACAGTCGGGATCACGCTCACTCTCGCGCTGGCTGGTCTGGGCGCCCAGGCCGCCACGGCGGACAGCACCACTATCCAGGCGCAAAGCGATACCAGCGTGCAAGCGCAGGCCGCCGGCCAGGACATCGGTGTTGGCCTGGGGGCCGATGCTCAGGGCAGTGTCCAGGCCGGCACGGCAAGCCAGGCCGGACAGGGCACCGTCGGGAGCGCAACCGCCGCGGGTGCTGGCCTGGGGGCCGACGCTCAGGGCAGTGCTCAGACCGGCACGGCAAGCCAGGCCGGACAGGGCACCGTCGGGAGCGCAACCGCCGCGAGTGCCGGCGTCGAGGAACGGGCCGAAGCGGGGGTGGACGCGGCCGGTGACCGGGCGAGCGGCGCCCTGGATCGGGCCGCCGGCACCGCTGAGCAGACCCTCGAGTCGGCCGGGGAGGCCGCCAAGGGCGCCTGGGACAGCACCACCGGGGCCGCCGGCGACCTGAGCGGCTCGGCCGGCGCCGGCGTTTCCGCTACCGCCGAAGGCGAGGCCACCGTCAACTGATCATCTCCTGCTAGACTCGCCAGGGCCCCGCCGGCCCACGCCGGCGGGGCCCTCTGGCGTATGGCGGTCCCTTGTCCCCGCCAGCGGACCGGGCATTCCCCGGCAACCTTGGCGGTTTTTTCCATAAGGGAAAGAGGTCCCGCAAACGAAATGCCCGGGTCAGTGACCCGGGCGTCTGGCGTGAGTCGCGGGGCGACCGGCTCAGTTCACCGCGGCGATCGCCTTGGCGAGGTAGGGCAGGTTCGCATGGGAGAAGCCGGCCACGTTGGCGCGGCCGGAGCGCACCATGTAGATCCCGAACTCGTCACGCAGGCGGTCGACCTGGTCCGGCGTCAGGCCGGTGTAGGAGAACATGCCGCGCTGCTCGGCCACGCAGGCATACTTCTGGTCCAGGCCGTAGGGCGCAAGGGCCTCGACGAAGTCGCGACGCAGGGTGTTGATGCGATCGCGCATCTCGGTGAGCTCCTCGCGCCAGAGGGTGGCCAGCTCGGCCGAGTGCAGGATCTCGCTGACGATGGCGCCGCCGTGGGCCGGCGGGTTGGAGTAGTTCTCGCGGGCGACGATGGCCACCTGGGAGCGCACGTTCTCCATCTGCTCGGCATCCTTCGCCACCAGGATCAGGCAGCCGGTGCGCTCGCAGTAGATGCCGAAGTTCTTGGAGCAGGAGCTGGTGATGATCACCTCGTCGAGGTTCTCGGCCAGCAGGCGCACCCCGTAGGCGTCCTCGTCGAGGCCCTCGCCGAAGCCCTGGTAGGCGAAGTCGATCAGCGGCAGCAGGTTGCGCTCGCGGACCACTTCCAGCACCTGCTGCCACTGGTCCTGGGAGAGGTCGAAACCGGTGGGGTTGTGGCAGCAGGCGTGCAGCAGCACCACGTCGCCCTGCGGAATCTGCTTGAGCGCGCCGAGCATGCCGTCGAAGTCCAGCCGGTTCTCGGCGTCGACGTAGGGGTACTTGTGCAGGATCAGGCCGGCGGCCGGGAAGATGCCCAGGTGGTTCGGCCAGGTCGGGTCGCTGACCCAGACGTCCTTGCCGGGCAGCTGCTTGGCGATGAAGTCCGCCGCCAGGCGCAGGGCGCCGGTGCCGCCGGGGGACTGGGTGGCGCTGGCGCGACCGGCCTCGAGCACCGGCGAGCCTTCGCCCAGCACCATGGGTAGTACCGCCTGGCCGTACGCCGGTGCGCCGTGCGAGCCGATGTAGGTCTTGGTGGTCTCGTTCTTGAGCAGCAGGGCCTCGGCTTCCTTCACGGCGCGCATGACCGGGGTGTTTCCC
>JAWWBV010000472.1:0-2664 GCA_033720795.1 Halomonas sp.
AGGTGGTGATCGATGTCATCGGCGAGACCTCGCTGAAGGGCCTGCTGGCCCTGATCCGGGACGCCCGGGCGGTGATCGCCCCGGATTCGGGGCCGGTGCACATGGCCAACGCCCTGGGCACGCCGGTGGTGGGGCTCTACGCCACCACCAACCCCGATCGGGCGGCGCCCTACGGCTGGCGGTCGTTCGTGGTGAAACGCTATCCGGACGCCGTGCGCACCTACCTGCACAAGGACCCAGAGACGCTGCCCTGGGGCCAGCGGGTCCGCCATCCCGACGCCATGTCGCTGATTCGTGCCGAGGACGTGATCGAGCGCCTCGAGGCACTGCTGGCCCTCCCCGAGTCCCCCATCGAGACGGAGTCCCCCGATGAAGCTTGACCTGACCGCCCTGGAGCGCTCCCGCCTGCTGGTGGTGGGCGATGTGATGCTCGACCGCTACTGGCACGGCGGCACCTCGCGGATCTCGCCGGAGGCCCCGGTCCCGGTGGTCAGGGTCGACGAGGCCGAGGATCGTCCCGGCGGCGCCGCCAACGTGGCCCTCAACGTCGCCTCCCTCGGGGCCCATGCCGCTCTGGCGGGCCTGGTGGGGGACGACGACAACGCCGATCGGCTGGTGACCCGCCTCGAGGATGCCGGAGTGAGCACTCGCTTCGCGCGCAGCCCCGGCATCCCGACGATCACCAAGCTGCGCGTGATGAGCCGCAACCAGCAGCTGATCCGCCTGGACTTCGAGGAGGGGCTCGGCGAGGTCGACACCTCGGGGCTCCTGGCCCAGGTCGAGGCGGCCCTGCCCGGCTGCGACCTGGTGATCCTCTCCGACTACGGCAAGGGCACCCTGAACCGCGTCGAGGAGCTGATCCGGATGATCCGCGGCGCCGGCAAGCGGGTGCTGGTGGACCCCAAGGGCGGCGACTTCCGCAAGTACCGCGGGGCCAGCGTGATCACCCCCAACCTCGGCGAGTTCGAGGCGGTCATGGGCCATTGCCGCGATGACGCCGAGCTCGCCGCCAAGGGCGAGACCCTGCGCGCCGAGCTCGAGCTCGAGGCGCTGCTGATTACCCGCAGCGAGAAGGGCATGACGCTGATCCGCGAGGGGCACGAGCCGCTGCACCTGCCGACCCGCGCCCGCGAGGTCTACGACGTGACCGGCGCCGGCGACACCGTGATCGGGGTGCTGGGCCTGGCACTCGCCGCCGGCCACGGCTTCGCCGAGGCGATGACCCTGGCCAACCTGGCCGCCGGCCTGGTGGTGGCCAAGCCCGGCACCGCGACCCTGTCCATCGCCGAGCTCTACACCGCCCTGCACGGCGACAAGCTGGCCGAGTTCGGCGTCATCGAGGAGGCGCCCCTGGTCGAGGCGGTGCGCGCCGCCCAGGCCCGGGGCGAGCGGGTGGTGATGACCAACGGCTGTTTCGACATCCTGCACGCGGGCCACGTCGCCTACCTGGAGCAGGCGCGCCGGCTCGGCGACCGGCTGGTGGTGGCGGTCAACGACGACGCCTCCATCGGCCGCCTCAAGGGACCCAAGCGCCCGATCAACCCCCTGGTGCGGCGCATGCAGGTGCTGGCCGGCCTGGGCGCCGTCGACTGGGTGGTGCCCTTCGGCGAGAACACCCCCCAGCGGCTGATCGAGACGGTGCTGCCGGACGTGCTGGTCAAGGGCGGCGACTACCGCCCCGAGGAGATCGCCGGCGGCGCCGCCGTGCGCGAGGCCGGCGGCGAGGTGCGGGTGCTGGGCTTCGAGGACGGCGTCTCCACCACCGCGATGATCTCCACCATCCTCGATCGCGAGACCTGATGGGCCTCGCGCCGCCCTGGGCCCGCCGCGCCTACTCGGCGGCCCTCTACCTGCTCGCGCCGCTGGTCTGGAAACGGGTCTGGCGCGAGCAGCTGCCCGGTCGCCCCCGCCGCGAGCGGCTGGGACTCATTCCCCCCGCCGACGAGGGCGAGCGGATCCTCTGGCTGCACTGCGCCTCGGTGGGCGAGGTGCTGGCCGCCCGTCCGCTGATCGCGGCGCTCGCCGAGCGCTGGCCCGGATACCGCCTGGTGATCACCACCATGACCGCCACCGGCGCCGAGCGGGTGCTGGCGTTGTCACAGACAGCCGGTAAGACAACGCCTGAGGCCGAAGTGAGCCATCACTTCGTGCCGCTGGACTTCCCCGGCGCCGCTCGGCGCTTCGTCGCCCGGCTGCGCCCGGCGCTGGCCCTCTTCTTCGAGACCGAGCTGTGGCCCAACCTGCTGGCCGCCTGCGACCGTGCGGACGTGCCAGTGGCGGTGGTCAACGGCAGGCTCTCGCCCCGCGCCTTTCGCGGCTATCGCCGCCTGGGGCCGCTGATGCGCGACGCCCTGGGCCGGGTGCGCTGGCTGGCGGCCAAGTCCGACGAGGACGCCGAGCGTTTTTGCGCCCTGGGCATGCCGGCCGAGCGCAGCACGGTGGTGGGCAGCCTGAAGTTCGACCTCGCCGTCGACGATGCGACCCGCGAGGTGAGTGAGCGCTTGCGTGCTCGGCTGGGCGACCGCCCCGTCTGGGTGGCCGGGTCCACCCATCCCGGGGAGGACGAGCAGCTGCTGGCGGCCCACGCGCGGCTGAGGACGCAGCGGCCCGAGGCGCTGCTGGTGCTGGTGCCGCGCCATCCCCGGCGCTTCGACGACGTGGCCG
>JAWWBV010000473.1:0-2663 GCA_033720795.1 Halomonas sp.
CGGCATCAGCGCCTGCCTGACGGGCGAGCAGGTGCGCTACAACGGCGGGCACAAGCGCTCCCGCTACTGCCTGGAGGTGCTCCAGGAGCGCTTCGCCTTAGCGCCCTTCTGCCCCGAGCTCTCCGCCGGGCTCGGCGTGCCGCGAGAGCCGATCCGCCTGGTCGGCCTGCACGACGAGACGCCGCGGGTGCTGGGCACCCAGGACCCGAGCCTTGACGTCACCGAGCGCCTCGAGGAGGTCAGCCACGCGTTCGTCGACGGCCACCGCCACCTGCGCGGCTTCATCCTGATGAAGGGCTCGCCGAGCTGCGGGCTCGAGCGGGTCAAGGTCTACCACCCCAACGGCATGCCCAGCCACTCGGACTCGGGCGCCTTCGTGCGCGCCCTGCGCCGCCACTTCCCGGAGCTGCCGCTGGAGGAGGAGGCGCGGCTGAACGATGCCGTGCTGCGCGAGAACTTCATCACCCGGGTCTACGCCTTCGACGACTGGAAGCGCCAGGTGGAGGCCGCGCCCAGCTACCACGCCCTGCTGCAGTTCCACAGCCGGCAGAAGTACCTGCTGATGGCCCACCACGTGGAGACCTATCGCGAGCTGGGCCGCTACCTGGCCGACGCCGGCAAGCGGCCGCTCGCCGAGGCCATGGCCCACTACCTGCAGCGCTTCATGGCGGCGCTGGGTCGGCCGGCGACCCGCAAGGGCCACACCAACGCCCTGCTGCACGTGCTGGGCTACCTCAAGCAGGCCGTCGACGGCGAGGCCCGCCAGGACCTGCTGACCGCCATCGAGGACTACCGCCTGGGCCACGTGCACCTGGTGGTGCCGATCCGCCTGCTCACCCACTACGTGAAGCGCCACGGCTCGGACTATATCCGCGCCCAGACCTACCTCGACCCGCACCCCTACGAGCTGGGCCTGCGCAACACCATCTGAGGCATCTCGCGCGCCGCTAGAGCCGGCGCTCGTCGCGGGTGGAGCGCAGCAGCAGGCGGTCCAGCAGCCGGGTGCCGAGCAGCCGCCTCAGGGTGCCGAACAGGTGGGTCGGCACGGTGACGTAGTAGCGTGCCCTGGGGCGCCGGCTCTCCAGGGCATGCACCAGCTTCTCGACCACCGCCTCGGGCCCCAGGGTGAAGCGTCCGCCGCCGTCGTCGCCGGCCAGTCGCGCCTCCACGGCGCGGTAGGTCTCGGCGTGGGCGCTTGCCGCGGTGTCGATATGTGCCTTGAACGCGCGGTAGGCGGTCTCGCGAAAGCGGCTGGTGATGGGCCCCGGCTCGATCAGGCTGACCTGGATGCCGCTGCCGTCGAGCTCCAGGCGAAGGGTGTCGGTGAGTCCCTCCAGGGCGAACTTCGAGCAGACGTAGGCACCGCGGTAGGGCAGGGCGGCGAGCCCCAGCACCGAGCTGTTCTGCACGATGCGCCCACTGCCCTGGCGGCGCATCGCCGGCAGCACCCGGCAGGTGAGCTCGTGGGTGCCGAGCAGGTTGGTCTCCAGCTGGGCGCGCAGCACCGCCCGGGAGAGATCCTCCACCGCGCCGGGCTGGCCGTAGGCGGCGTTGTTGAAGAGCGCCTCGAGTCGCCCGTCGGTCGCCGCCAGCACCGTCTCGACGCAGGCGGCGATCGACTCGCTGTCATCGAGATCGAGGTAGACCGCCGTCAGGCCCGCCTCGCGCAGTCGCGCCAGGTCCTCGTCGCGCCGCGCGGTGGCGAACACCCGCCAGCCGCGCTCGGCCAGGGCCAGGGCGGCGGCCCGGCCGATGCCGCTGGAGGCGCCGGTGACCAGCACGCTTCGGGAGGGAGTATCGGGGGAGGCAGGCATCGATCGGGCTCCTGGCGGTCAGTTAAGAGGGTAAGGCAACTCCGCACTCTGTCGCCTGGCGTCCGGCCATGCAAGTCGCCCGCGAAGCCCCTACAATGCGGGCCACGTCCGAGGTCGAGCGTCCATGTCCCCGTCTCTTGCCCCTTCCCTTTCCCATGCCGAGCGCTTCGCGCGGCTGACCGCGCTGCTCGCCGAGTCGCAGCCGCTGTGGCGCCCGCTGCCGTTCCAGCACCGGGCCTCGCCCTGGGGCGAGGCATCCTCGGCGCTGGACGCGGCGCTGCTGGCGCTCTCCGACGGCGAGGCGGCGCGCCTCCAGGACGCTCCCTTTGACGCCTCGCCGCTCGCCGAGTGGCTGCCGGTGGCCGAGCTCGAGGCGCTTTCGGCGCTGCCCGAGCTCGAAGGCGATGGTCGCGCGCTGCCGGCGGCCTGGGCGGCCCACGTCGGCGGGCGCAAGTGGTCGCAGATCGAGGCCTTCCTGCCCCGGGTAGCGGCCGCGCCCGACGAACGGCTGGTGGAGTGGTGTGCCGGCAAGGGGCACCTGGCCCGGGCGCTCTCGCGCCGCGGCGAGACCGAGGTGACGGCGCTGGAGTGGCAGGCGGCGCTCTGCCAGGAAGGGCAGCGACTGGCCGACCGCCAGGGGGCGGCGGTACGCATGGCCGAGCAGGACGTGCTGGCGCCCGAGGCGGGACGCTGGCTCTCGTCCGAGACGCACGTGGCGGCGCTGCACGCCTGCGGCGACCTGCACGCCCGACTGATCGAGCTCTGCGCCGCCCAGGGCAGCGCCGTGACCCTGGCGCCCTGCTGCTATCAGCGCACCGCTGCGGCCCACTATCGGCCCCTGTCGCAGCA
>JAWWBV010000474.1:0-2656 GCA_033720795.1 Halomonas sp.
AACGGCCAGATCGATCTCTACTGGGAGTACACCGGCACCTCGCTGATCAACTACAACGACGTCACCGAGCGCCTGTCGCCGGAAGAGACCTATTCGCGCGTCAAGGAGCTCGACGCCGAGAAGGGCCTGGTGTGGCTCGAGCCCTCCGAGGCCAACAACACCTACGCCCTGGCCATGCGCGAGGATGACGCCGAGGAGCGCGGCATCGCGACCCTCTCCGACCTGGCCCAGGCGGTCAACGATGGCGAGGAGCTGACCTTCGCCCTGAACGCCGAATTCTACGCCCGCGAGGACGGCTGGCGCCCGCTGCAGCAGGCCTACGACTTCCGCGTCGGCCGCGGCGACGTCAAGCGCATGGATTCCGGCCTGGTCTATCAGGCGCTGCGCGACGGCCAGGTCGAGGTCGGCCTGGTGTTCGCCACCGACGGCCGCATCCCGGCCTTCGACTTCCGCGTGCTCGAGGACGACCAGAACTACTTCCCGGCCTACGCCCTGACCCCGGTGGTGCGCGAGGAGACCCTCGAGGCCAATCCCGAGCTCGCCGAGCAGATGAACACCCTCTCGGGCCTGCTCGACGACGCGACCATGTCCAACCTCAACGCCCAGGTCGACGTCGAGAGGGTGACCATCGAGCGCGTCGCCGAAAACTTCCTCGAGGAGCACGACCTGCTCTGATCGGCGCCCGAGCGGAGGCTCGCCCTCATCGCTTGATCGCCACGAAGGCCGCCTGCGGGCGGCCTTCCTGCGTGGTGCCGCCCGCCTTGATGCGTCGGCGGACCGGTGCGATGATCCGCGCCGACGGCCGGTCGCCCGCTCCTCGTGCGCCCGTCATGCACTCCATCGTTCCCCACATTCTCACGACAGCGAGACTCGACCATGCACTATCAGGACCACCTGCGGGTCGGCGCCGCCCAGATCAACGCCGCCCTGGGCGATGTCGATGCCAACCTCGAGCGCCACCGCGAGATGATCGCCCAGGCCCGCCGGGCGGGGCTGGAGCTGCTGGTGTTCCCGGAGCTCTCGCTGACCGGCTACAGCCTCGGCAACCAGGTGATCGAGCTGGCCTGTCCCGCCCACGACCCGCGGCTGACCGACCTCGCCCGGGAGGCCGGCGAGATGCAGACGGTGGTCGGCTTCGTCGAGGAGGCGAGCCCCGGCGAGTACTACAACGCCCTGGCGATCCTGCAGCACGGCGAGCTCCAGGCCGTGCACCGCAAGCTCAACCTGCCCACCTACGGCGGCCTGGAGGAGGGCAAGCTCTTCACCCACGGCAGCGAGCTCACCCAGGGCAGCGTGCGGCCGGGCTGGTCGGCGACCTCGCTGATCTGCGCCGACCTGTGGAACCCGGGGCTGGTGCACGCCGCCCTGCTGGCGCGCCCCACGGTGCTCTGCGCGCCGATCAACTCGGCCTCCGGCATCGTCAGCGAGGACTTCTCCAACGAGCAGAACTGGGCGGTCAACCTGCACTTCTACGCCATGACCTACGGCACCCCGGTGATCATGGCCAACCGCTTTGGGCCCGAGGGCGAGAGCCACTTCTGGGGCGGCTCGCGCATCCTCGGCCCGCGCGGCGAGATCCTCGCCCAGGCCGAGGATCGCGAGATGCTGATCGAGGCGAGGCTCTCGCGTACCGCCATCGCCCGTGCCCGCTTCGAGCTGCCCACCCATCGCGACGCCGACACCCCGCTGGTGCGCGACCTGATGGCCGGCTATCGCTGAGCCGGGCGGCGCGGCGGTGGCGCGATGACTTTCGGCCCGGGTGGGAAGCTGCTAGCGTAGTAGCGCAACTCACTCATATAGGAATGTCGGATGGACACATCGGTCAACAACGTCGTCGCGCAGTCCATGGCGCTGTCGCAGGCGCAGACCGCCCAGCAGGCCCAGATGAAGATCTTCAAGGAGGCCCTGGACACCCAGGAGCAGCAGGTCACGGCGCTGCTCGAATCGGCATCCGTGGGCCCGCAGCTCGCCGGTGACGGCAGCGTGGGCACCCAGATCAACACCTACGCCTGATCCCCGCTCGCGCCGCCCCGGCGGCGCGGGTCGTGCCCCGTCTCGCTCCTCTCCTGACACCTCCCTCCTCTCGCACGTCCGCCGCCCCGGCACCAGGCTTCGCCCTGCCTGTTCCTCCTGCTCGACTTCCCCCTTTCGCGCCCCCTGCGCGCTCGTTCGCCTCACGCCTGCTGCCCACGCCAAGCATCGCGCCGCACGCGGCGACAGGCCGTTGCCGCGCTCGTCCCCGGGCCTCCACGAACACCGAAGCCCCCTTTGGCAGCAACAACCTGCTGTTACCCGACGTTAGACGGAAGATCTCTACGCGAATGACGATATTTTCAGTGATCCTTGCCATTTCTGCCCATTCATGAAGAATGACGCCCCGAATTCATAGCGCATACGGGCAATCACAACACCATGGACCTCACCCTCCCCTCGTTCTTCACGGACTTCGTGGCCGCCGGTAACGGCCTGATCTGGGGCAGCCTGCTGATCTACCTGCTGATCGGCGCCGGCCTCTACTTCACCGTCATGACCCGCGGCATCCAGTTCCGGTACTTCGGGCACATGTTCAAGCTGCTGCGCCACTCCCGGGAGGCCGATGGCGGCATCTCCTCCTTCCAGGCGCTCTCGACGAGCCTCGCGGCCCGGGTCGGCACCG
>JAWWBV010000475.1:0-2654 GCA_033720795.1 Halomonas sp.
CTGCGCGGCGTCTTCACGGTCACCGCCAGCCCGGCCTGGACCGGCAGGTTGTTGCCGGTGGGCGACTGGCTGGCATAGCGCACGTCCCAGCGCCGCTCCGAGGCGCCCAGGGCCGCGAAGGCGTGGGCGCGAAAGGTGCAGCCCTCGGGATTGAGCGCCAGCGGCAGGGTCTCCCAGTCGTCGATCGAACGGCCGTCGGCCACCACCCAGACCATCTGCTCGCGTCCCAGCAGCCGGCCGGTGTGGGTGGGGCCGTGGCGCACCACCAGGGCGACGTCCAGCAGCCCCTCCTGGAAGTCATTGACCAGTGAACCGCTGATGCCGCACTTCACCTCCAGGCGCACCTCGGGGAAGCGGGCGGCGAAGCGCGGCAGCAGCTCGGGCAGGTAGGTGCTGGCCTGTTCCTCCGAGGTGCCCAGGCGGATCAGCTCGCCCTGGCGATCCACCCCCATCACCCGGCGGGCCTCGTCCTGCAGCTTGAGGATGTGCCGGGCGTAGGGCAGCAGGCGGCCCCCCGGCGTGGTCAGCACCACGCTGCGGCTGGTGCGCTCGAAGAGCGTCTCGCCCATCTGCTCCTCGAGGCGCTTGATCTGCAGGCTGACCGCCGACTGGGTGCGGTGCAGCACCTTGCCGGCGGCGCTGAAGCCCTCGCACTCGGCCACGGTGACGAAGGCGCGGAGCAGGTCGGTGTCCATGATCTATGAGCCTTTGCAATGCATTTCATCTGAACCATTCATTTCTATTATTAAACTCGGCTGACTACCCTGTCCAGACGTCATGAGTCAGGCAGGAGATTCGCCATGCAAGACGCCCTCGTTCAGGAAGACGACGCCTCACTTCACGGCCTGATCGACCTGGAGCGCTACCCGATCCACCACCTCGAGAGCGCGCGCGGCCGCGAGATGATCGCCGAGTGCCGCCGCCAGCTCGGCCACGACGGCTGCGTGGTGCTCAAGGGCTTCGTGCCGGAGGAGGCGCTGGCGCGGCTGGAGCGCGAGACCGAACGGCTCTCGCCCGAGGCGCACTACAACCAGACCGAGACCAACCCCTACAACAGCGCCGGCGACCCGAGCCTGCCGGCGAGCCACCCCAAGAACCGCTTCGACGATCGCACCAACGGCTTCGTCGCCGGCGATCGCATCGACGACGACACCATCATCCGCAAGGTCTACCAGCATGGGGGCTTCCAGCGCTTCATCGCCGGCGTGGTGGGGGAGGAGGAGATCCATCCCTACGCCGATCCGCTGGCGGGGCTCGTCATCAACGTGCTGCGCGAGGGCTGCCAGCACCCCTGGCACTACGACACCAACGAATTCATCGTCACCATGATGACCCGCCAGTCCCACGGCGGCGGACGCTTCGAGTACGCCCCCGGCATCCGCAGCCCCGAGGGCGAGAACTTCGACGAGGTCGAGCGGGTGATCGACGGCGACCATTCGCGGCTCAAGTCGCTGGACCTTCAGCCCGGCGACCTGCAGATCTTCTTCGGCCGCTACTCGCTGCACCGGGTCACCCCGGTGGAGGGCGACAAGGAGCGCCATACGGTGATCTTCGCCTACGCCAAGGAGCCGGGCTTCATCGGCCGCCCCGAGCGCGCCCAGCGCATCTTCGGGCGCATGGCCCCGGTCCACGAGCGCCTGCTCGAGGAGGGGATGGAGCGCAGCGACAGCCTGGCCGATTGACCACGCCGACCGAAAACGACGATCTCGGCGACACGCCCGAGATGCCCCGACCTGAGCCCCTGACGCGAGCCCCACAAGAGAGACCCTGACATGAGCATCGTCGATTTCGAGAAGCTGACCGACCACGAGCCGGATCGGATCCCGGTGATCCCCTCGGCCCCCATGGCCAACGGCGACAGCATTCCCACCGCCTTCGACCCCAGGCAGCTGCGTGCCGGCCGGCTACAGCGCCTGCGCGCCATGATGGCCGAGCAGGGCTACGCCGCGGTGGTGCTGTTCGACCCCTACAACCAGCGCTACGCCACCGGCTCGCGCAACATGTTCGGCTACTTCCTGCGCAACTCCACGCGCTACATCTACGTGCCCCTCGACGGCCCGGTGATCCTCTTCGAGTACCCGGGCAGCGCCCACGTCTCGACCTGGCTCGAGACCATCGACGAGGCGCGCACCTCCAAGGTGGTGTGGTCGGCGGTCAACCAGCGCGACAACCTGTCGTCCGACCCCTTCGGCATCGAGATCGCCGAGCTGATCGAGGCGCACGGCCGTGGCAACAAGAAGATCGGGCTGGATCGCTGCGCCCTGAACCTCGCGCGCTCGCTGGAGGCCCAGGGGCTCGAGGTCTTCGACTGCATGCAGGACACCCTGCACTGCCGGCGCATCAAGACCCCGGAGGAGATCGCCTGCCTCGCCCAGTCCATGGCCGGCGCCGAGGCCGCCGTGGCCGAGGTGGAGGCGGCCATCAAGCCCGGCGTCACCGAGAACGACCTGTTCGCCACCCTGTACGGCAACATCATCAGGCAGGGCGGCGAGTTCATCGAGACGCGCCTGCTCTCGTCGGGCCCGCGCACCAACCCCTGGTTCAACGAGGCGAGCGATCGGGTGATCCGCCCCGGCGAGCTGGTGGCGCTGGACACCGACACCATCGGCTGCCACGGCTACTACTCCGACTTCTCGCGCACCTTCCACGTCGGC
>JAWWBV010000476.1:0-2634 GCA_033720795.1 Halomonas sp.
AACTCTTCCATGGCAGCCGCGCCGGTGGCGAGCCGCTGGTCGCGTTTCCGCGGCTCCTACCTGCTCTACAGCTTCAAGCGCGACCCGGTCGCCCAGGTTAGCCTCGCGGTGTTCATCATGCTGGTCGGCGTCGCGGTGCTGGCCCCGTGGCTGGCGCCGATGGACCCCTACGACCTGGCGCAGATCGATATCCTCGCCTCGGAGCTGCCGCCCTTCTGGATCGACGGCAGCGATCCGGCCTACGTGATGGGCACCGACGCCCAGGGGCGCGACCTGCTCTCGACCATCCTCTATGGCGCCCGGGTGTCGCTGATCATCGGCTTCGGCGCCGTGGCGCTGCAGGCCCTGCTCGGCGTCAGCTTCGGCCTGCTCGCCGGCTACCTCGGCGGGCGCGTCGACGCCTTCCTGATGCGCCTGGCCGACATCCAGCTGTCGTTCTCCACCCTGATGGTGGCCATCGTGGTCGGCGCCCTGGTCAAGGCGGTCTTTGGCGGCGCCACCTACAGTGACTACGCGGTGCCGCTGCTGGTGCTGATCATCGGCCTGGCGGAGTGGCCACAGTACGCGCGCACGGTGCGCGCCTCGGTGCTCGCCGAGCGCAGCAAGGAGTACGTCGACGCCGCCCGGGTGATGGGCTTCACGAGCCGGCGCATCATGTTCCGCCACATCCTGCCCAACACCCTGTCGCCGATCTTCGTCATCTCCACGGTACAGGTGGCCAACGCCATCATCTCCGAGGCGGCGCTGTCGTTCCTGGGGCTCGGCATGCCGGAAACGCACCCGTCGCTGGGCTCGCTGATCAAGTCGGGCTTCGACTACATCCAGTCGGGCTCCTGGTGGATCACCCTGATCCCCGGGGCCGTGCTGGTCATCCTCGTGCTGGTGATCAACCTGCTCGGCGACTGGCTGCGCGACGTCCTCAACCCGCGACTCTACAAGGGCTGATTCCCATGGCACTCCTCGACGTAACCCATCTCGACGTGCGCTTCGCCCTGCGCCGCGGCGACGTGCAGGCCCTGCGTGACGTCTGCTTCAGCCTGGAGCGCGGCGAACGCCTCGGCATCGTGGGCGAGTCCGGCGCCGGCAAGTCGGTGGCGGCCTTCAGCCTGCTCAACCTGATCGCCAAGCCCGGCTACATCGCCGGCGGCAGCATCCGCTTCGACGGCCAGGAGCTCACCGCCATGAGCGACCGGGGCCTGCGCCACGTGCGCGGGCACCGCATGTCGATGATCTTCCAGGATCCGATGATGACCCTGAACCCGGTGCTGACCATCGGCGAGCAGATGATCGAGTGCCTCAAGGCGCACCGGCGCATCTCCACCAGGGAGGCCCGGGCGATCTCGCTGCGCAAGCTCGAGCAGGTGCAGATCCCCTCCCCCGCGGCGCGCCTGGACCAGTACCCCCACGAGCTCTCCGGCGGCATGCGCCAACGGGTGATCATCGCCATCGCCCTGCTGCTCGACCCGGACATCATCATCGCCGACGAGCCGACCACGGCACTGGACGTGACCATCCAGGCCGAGATCATGGCGCTGCTGCTCGAGCTCTGCGAGAAGCACAACGTCGGCCTGATCCTGATCACCCATGATCTCGGCGTGGTCAGCCAGGTCACCCAGCGCATGCTGGTGATGTACGCCGGCCGGGTGATCGAGCAGGGCCCGACCCGGGAGATCATCAACGACCCCCAGCACCCCTACACCCAGGGGCTGATCAACGCCCTGCCGCAGATGGCCACGCCCGGCGCGCGCCTCAACCAGATCCCCGGCAGCATGCCGTCGCTGGACAACCTGCCGAGCGGCTGCGCCTTCCATCCGCGCTGCGGCTTCGTCGAGCGCGCCGACGGCTCGACCCGCCGCGCCTGCACCGACGAGGTGCCCGACTTCGTGACCTCCGGCAACTGCCGGGTCGCCTGCCACATGGTCGCCGAGATGCTCGAGCGTGAACGCATCCCGGCAGAGGAGATCCGCTGATGAGTTCGACTGCCCACGCCGCCGCCGAGCCCGCCGCCCCGCTGCTGGAGATTCGCGGCGTGGAGAAGCGCTTCGCGCTCTCCGGCGACTTCCTCGAGCAGCTCAAGTTCAAGGGTGGCAAGCTGGTTCGCGAGCAGAGGCACGTGCACGCCATCAACGGCGTCGACCTGGAGATCCAGCGCGGCGAGGCGCTCTGCGTGGTCGGCGAGTCCGGCTGCGGCAAGTCCACCGTGGCGCGCACCGTGATGGGGCTCCTCCATCCCAGTGCCGGCGAGATCCGCTACGACGGCGCGCGCATCGACGACCTCTCCCACAAGGCGCTGATGCCCTACCGTCGCCGCATGCAGATGATCTTCCAGAACCCCTATGCGTCGCTGAATCCGCGCATGACCATCCAGCAGACCCTGGAAGAGCCGATCCGCCTGCACCACCCGGACTGGTCGGCGCAGCGGGTCAAGGACCAGGTCGCCGAGGTGATGGACTCGGTGGGCATCGCCGCCGACTGGGGGGGGCGCTACGGTCACGAGTTCTCCGGCGGCCAGCGCCAACGCATTGCCATCGCCCGGGCGCTGGCGGTGGACCCGGAGTTCATCGTCGCCGACGAGCCGATCTCGGCGCTGGACGTGTCGATCCAGGCCCAGGTGCTCAACCTGCTGATGGAGGC
>JAWWBV010000477.1:0-2632 GCA_033720795.1 Halomonas sp.
GCCTCGCGTACCGTGAGCCGCTTGATCGAGCGGCCGCTCGAGTACCAGGCGAGGCGCACGCGGGCTATCGGCGCCTCGGCCAGGGGGATCGTGCGCCAGCACTGCTTGAGGTGCAGCCGTGCCAGGCCCGTGCCGCGCAGGTGGTCGTGCAGGGCAGGGTGGCGAAACGGCAGCACCGCCTTGATCTCCGGAATCAGCGACGGCACCTCGCGGCGGATCTCGGCGAGCAGCGCGCCGAAGGCCTGCTTGGTGGCATTGACCTCGCAGGCCGCGTCCATCACCCGCTCATCGGCGGCCACCAGGCCGACATGGCTGCGGGTCGCCCGGCCGTCCTGGCCGTCCTGGTACCAGACATCCAGCAGGCTCCGGCGCAGCCAGGCGGCGTCGGCCGTCGCGTGCGCGAAGGACCAAGCCGCCCCGCGGGAGGCCTCCCAGGTCGCCACCAGGGTCTCGGTCTGCTCCAGCAGGCGGTCGAAGTTCGCCTCCAGCTCGGCCAGCAGCCGGTATTCGGGGCGTTGGCCGCTCTGGGTCACGAGGGCTCGCCGTCGCGGTCGGCACGCGCCAGCAGGGCGTCGAGGTCGGTCTCGTCCATGGCGGGTTCGCCGGCGATGCGGTGGGATTCGTCGGCCCAGGCGCCCAGGTCGAGCAGGCGACAGCGCTTGCTGCAGAAGGGACGGTAGGCGTTCTCCTCGCGCCACAGCACCTTCTTGCGGCACTGCGGGCAGGCGACTTCCAGGGGGCGTGGTGTGTCGTTCGGGCTCATGCGATATCGTCCTGGAGGAAGTGTCGGGAAAAGGATGGGGATTCAGGGCGCGGGAGGCAAGTCGGCCAGGGCCCGGTAGCGGCGGTCGAGCTCGGCCACCTGGCGCGCCAGGGCGTCTTCGCCTTCGGCGTTGTCGATCACGTCGTCGGCGCGCGCCAGGCGTTCCCGGCGGGGCATCTGGGCGGCGACGATGGCGCGCGCCTGGGCCTCGTCGACGTCGTCGCGGGCCGCGGTGCGGGCGATCTGCACCGCCTCGGGCACGTCGATGACCAGGCAGCGGTCGACCAGCGCCGCCTGGCCCGATTCGAAGAGCAGCGGCGAGACCAGCAGCACGTAGGGCGCCGATCGGGCCTCGAGCCGGGCCAGGTGGGCGGTGAGCCGCTCGCGGATGCGCGGGTGGGTGATCGCCTCCAGGCGGCGACGCTGGGCCTCATCGGCGAACACGACCTCGCGCAGGGCGCGGCGATCGAGGCGGCCGTCCGCGGTGATCACCGTGGCGCCGAAATGCGCGGCGATCTCGTCGAGGGCCGGCTCGCCGGGCTCGACGATCTCGCGGGCCACGTCGTCGGCGTCCACCCAGGGGATGCCCAGCGCCGCGAAGGCGCGGGCCACGGTGGACTTGCCGGAGGCGATGCCGCCCGTCACGCCTATGATCATCGTCGTCTCCCGTGTGGTGTCATGGATCTCGAGGGGTCAGTAGAGCAGCCCGGTATAGATCGCCATCAGCGGCTCGCCCGCCAGCAGGGCGAGCCAGCCGGCCATCACCAGCCAGGGGCCGAAGGGCAGGGGGGCGCCCCGCAGGCGCGGCACCGCCAGCTGGATGAGGATGCCCACCAGTGCGCCGGCCCCGGCGGAGAGGATCAGCACCAGCGGCAGGGTCTGCCAGCCCAGCCAGGCGCCGAGGGCCGCCAGCAGCTTGAAGTCGCCATAGCCCATGCCCTCCTTGCCGGTGACCAGCTTGAACAGCCAGTAGAAGCTCCACAGCACTAGATACCCGGCCATGGCGCCGATCACTGCCGAGGGCAGCAGCAGGGGCTGGAACAGCAGCTGGTAGAGCAGGCCCGCCCACAGCAGCGGCAGGGTGAGCAGGTCCGGCAGCAGCTGGGTGCGCAGGTCGATGACCGCCATGGCCAGCAGCGCCAGGCAGGCGCCGAGGATGAACAGCGCCTGAAGCGTCGGGCCGAAGAGCGCCAGCACCGCCAGCGCCAGCACGCCGCCGGCCAGCTCGACCAGCGGGTACTGGGGGCTGATCGGCGCCGCGCAGCTGGCACAGCGGCCGCGACGCTTGAACCAGCCGAGCAGCGGGATGTTGTCGTGCCAGGCGATGGGCGCCTCGCAGCGCGGGCAGAGCGAGCGGGGCGTCAGCAGGTTGAAGCGCGGCGTCGCTTCCGGTTCGAGCTCCAGGGCGTCCCGGGCCTCGGCGCGCCAGCCCTGCATCAGCATCACCGGCAGTCGCGTGATCACCACGTTGAGGAAACTGCCCAGGCACAGGCCGAGGACGGCCGCGAGCGGCCAGAGCAGCGAGGGGGGAAGGTCGGCGAGCAAGGGTGACTCCTGTCCGGTCGGTTCCAAAGCGCCATTGTATCGGGGGACGCTCGCGATTGCCCGGCTTCTGCGCGTCGCTCCCGGGCTGTCCTGGCGTCCGGCTTTGGTCTAGAATCGGCTCCCTTTCTACTTCCAGGGGCGCGATCATGACCCAGATGCTCGGACCGGTGATGCTGGATCTGGAGGGCCAGAGCCTGACCCCCGAAGAGGGCGAGCTGCTGGCGCGTCCCGAGGTCGGCGGGGTGATCCTGTTCGCCCGTAACATCGCCTGTGCGGCCCAGGTCCGCGCCCTGAGTGACGAGATCCGCCGTATCCGTCCCGACC
>JAWWBV010000478.1:0-2614 GCA_033720795.1 Halomonas sp.
CACGGCCCGGTCTCCATCGAGAGTCACTTCGACGAGGCCATCAGCGCCGTGGGCGTGCTCGAGGAGGTGATGGCCGGCGAACGCGACCGGGTGGATGCCTACATCATCGCCTGCTTCGGCGACCCGGGCCTGCTGGCCGCCCGGGAGCTGACCCGGGCGCCGGTGGTCGGCATCGCCGAGGCGGCCTTCCACATGGCCGCCCTGATCAGCACCCGTTTCTCGGTGGTTACCACCCTTGGTCGGACCGGCATCCTCGCCGAGCACCTCCGCGCCCAGGACGGGTTCCGTCATCACTGCCGCCGGGTCCGGGCCGCCGAGATTCCGGTGCTCGACCTGGAGGACGACGGTGACGCCGCCCTCACACGGATCATCGAGGAAAGTCGACGCGCCCGGGACGAAGACGGGATCGGCGCCATCGTGCTGGGGTGTGGCGGCATGGCCGACCTGACCGAGGAGATCAGCGAGGCCGTCGGCCTGCCGGTGGTCGAGGGCGTGACCGCCGCGGTCAAGCTCGCCGAGGCGCTGGTCGGCCTGGGACTCGGCACCAGCAAGCACGGCGACCTGGCCTTCCCGCGCCCCAAGGCCTTCGCCGGCCGCTACGCCCACTTCACCGATCTGTCACCCGGCCGCTGAGCGGCACGAAATTTGCTTGATCCATAACCACGAACCGCACTGAAAGAGCACGCCGCAAGTCACTCCGGCCCCGGGCCGGAATTACAACAAGTTCCAACATCAGCCTTGCGAGGACAGCACCATGACTCTCTCGACTTCCCGCTCCGCCCCCGGCGATGATACCGGGGTGCTCCACGACACCCCCCACGACACCAAGGCCGCCGGCCACGAATCGCTGGCCCCCCAGAAGACCCGCATCATGGGCCGCACCTCCTACCTGCTGGCCTGGTTCGGCGGCTGCGTGTCGATCGGCACCTTCACCATGGGGTCCAGCGTGGTCGGAACCCTGAACCTGCTCCAGGCCACGCTGGCGATCGCCATCGGCTGCTTCGTGATCGGCATCGCCCTGGCGCTGAACGGCGCCGCCGGCTACAAGTACGGCATCCCCTTCATGGTCCAGGCGCGCAGTGCCTTCGGCTTCTCCGGCACCCGCCTACCGGGCCTGGTACGCGCCGTGCCGGCCATCGTCTGGTACGGCTTCCAGAGCTGGATCGGGGCGGGCGCCCTGAACATGGTCTCGGCGACCCTGTTCGGCTTCGACAACCTGATCTTCTTCTTCATCGCCTTCCAGTTCCTGCAGATCGCCCTGTCGGTGCTGGGCTTCCAGGGCATCAAGTGGCTGGAGAACATCGGCAGCGCCTTCATCCTGGCCTCGCTGGTCTACATGTTCTACAGCACAGTGCAGCGCTACGGTGACGAGCTCTCCGCCAGCATGCTGACCATGGAAGGCTCCTGGGGCATGCCCTTCTGGGGCGCCACCATGCTGTTCCTGGGCATCTACAGCACCATGATGCTCAACGTCAGCGACTACTCCCGCGAGCACAAGGAGGGCAGCGGCCCGGGCCTGCTCACCACCCTCTACGCCATGTCGATCCTGCCCTGCACCCTGTTCATGGGCCTGATCGGCTACATGGTCTCCGAGGCCACCGGCGTCGCCGACCCCATCCAGGTGTTCGCCAACGCCGTGGACAACACCCCGCTGCTGATGACCACCCTGCTGTTCATCGCCTTCGCCCAGGTGACCACCAACGTGCTCAACAACGTGGTGCCGCCGACCTACGTGCTGATGGACGCCTTCAAGCTGAAGTTCCGCACCGCCACCGTGATCGTCGGTCTGCTGGCCTTCGCGACCTTCCCCTGGGAGCTGGTGCAGCCGGACTCCGCCGACGGCCTGCAGCTGTTCGTGCAGACCTACTCCGCCTTCCTCGGCCCGATCTTCGCCATCCTGGTGGTCGACTACTACCTGGTGCGCCGCCGCACCCTGGACCTCGGCAAGCTCTATGACGAGCAGGGGCCCTACCGCGGCGTCAACCCGGCGGCCCTGATCGCCACCGTGGTGGGCATCGCCGCCGCCCTCTCCTTCTCCTCCGTTTCCTGGTACGCCAGCCTGATCCCGGCCGGCCTCACCTACTACCTGCTGATGAAGCACTGGGCCCCCTGCCAGCGCTTCTGCCAGTGACGCCTCGACCGCGGGGATAGCGTCCCCTGCCACCCGGCCCCCTCCCGAGGGAGGGGGCCGGGTTCACCACAAGAACACAAGGCCTCTCCCATGACGGACATGACGGACCAAGAGCTGGAAATCCAGCATCGCGACCCAAGCCTCTACAACGAGGACCTGGCCCCGATCAAGAAACGCGACCGCAACTGGGGCTGGTTCGAGATCTTCAACGTCTGGTCGAACGACATCCAGAGCCTGTTCGGCTATACCCTGGCGGCCTCGCTGTTCATCTCCTACGGCCTCAACGGCTGGGCGGTGATGGCGGCGATCATCCTCGCCGGCTTCGTGGTGATGTGGCTGGTCAACCTGACCGGCAAGCCCAGCGTCAAGTACGGCGTGCCCTTCCCGGTGATGATCCGATCCAGCATGGGGGTACGTGGAGCCAACTTCCCGGCCATGCTGCGTGCCATCATCGGTATCTTCTGGTACGGGGTGCAGACCTAC
>JAWWBV010000479.1:0-2604 GCA_033720795.1 Halomonas sp.
CCTCGCCGCTGATCACCTTTTCCAGACCTTCCTTGGCACTGATATCGAGGATCCTGATGCGGATCCCCGGCCATGCCTCGCTGAAGCCTCGGATCACACTAGGCAGGAAATAGAAGGCCGCAGTGGGAATACAGGCAATGGTAACCGTGCCCTTCTGGTGGGTGGCCAATTCACGGATTCCCAGGATCGACGATTCGTACTCCTCAATCATGCGTCTCGCGCGGGGAAGGAAGTCCGTACCGATCGGGGTCAGCCGCGTCCGCCGGGTGGTCCGTTCCAGCAGCTCGACCTCCAGGAGCTCCTCGAGCTTCTGAATGCGCCGCGACAGTGCCGGCTGAGAGAGATGAAGACGTTGTGCGGCCTCGTGGAAGGAGCCCAGCTCCGCAACCAGAATAAAGGCCTGTAAATCAAGGAACTCTAGGCGGTGCAACATATCCTGACTCTTGCATGGAGTAGTGACTATTGATAATGCTAGCACATTAATGCGTAAATCGCATAACTTGGCGATTTTATTTGCATTTGAAGCATTAAAGGCGCCCTGACATGCTCATATCACAACTTTCAGACGCGATATGGCATGACGATGATGAACAGCATTCCCTGCATGATCATGCGCGGTGGCACGTCCCGAGGCCCCTTCCTGCGCATGAGGGACCTTCCCGACAGCCAGGAAGAGCAAACCGAGATCCTGCTCAATCTCATGGGGTCTGGCCACGCGCTCCAGATCGATGGCATCGGAGGGGGGGATCCGCTGACCAGCAAGGTGGCCATCGTGGAGCGTTCCTCCGATCCCGAGGCGGACGTCGACTACCTGTTCGCGCAGGTCGATGTGCTCAACCGTCGCGTCGATTTCAACCCGAACTGCGGCAACATGCTGTCCGCGGTGGGGCCGTATGCCATCGAGACGGGACTGGTGGAGCCCCAGGAAGGGACCACTATCGTCCGCGTACGCAACCTCAACACCCAGCGGCTGATCGAGTGTCACGTACCGACGCCGGGCCGTCAGGTAGCCTACGAGGGCGATACGCGCATCAGCGGCGTCCCGGGGTGCGCCGCCGGCATTCAGCTCAGTTTCCTCGATATCGTCGGGACCAAGACCGGCGCACTGTTGCCGACCGGGCAGGCCACCGACACGATCGATGGCATCGAGGTCACCTGCCTCGATGCCGCGACCCCCATCATGATGGTCAACGCGGCCGATCTGGGCCTCAGCGGCCGGGAATCCCCTGCGGAGCTGGACGATCGTCCCGCCCTGCTGAAGCGGCTGGAGATGATTCGTCGCGAGGCCGGGCGTCGAATGGGGCTGGGGGATGTCAGCCAGAGTGTCTTGCCCAAGCCCGTGTTGCTGTCGGCACCGTCCAGCGACACCGCTACGCTGTGTACCCGCTACTTCGTGCCTCACCGCTGCCACAAGGCCATTGCCGTCACGGGGGCCATCGCGGTCGCCACGGCCGTCAGTGTCCCTGGAACCGTGGCCAACCGAATCGCGGTTGGAGCGGAGAAACTGGCGGCCGCTGGCCGGCTGTCGCAAGTAAGGCTGGAACACCCCTCTGGATTCATCGACCTGGATGTCGAGCACCGCAACGAGAATGCCTGCGATATTGCGCGTGTTTCCCTCATCCGCACCGCCAGGAAGATCATGAGTGGGACCATCTTCTACTCGCTTCCTGCCACGCCCAGTCGAGATACGCTGACTTCAAAGGCCAGCTGAGTCCTCGTACCGACAGGGCCCTCATTAACCACCATGACAATGACAACACGCCAGGAGTAATGCCATGAAGATCCAAAAGACTGCAATTTCCTCTCTCTCGCTCGGTCGCCTCAAGAAAGCCGCGTTGCTTGGGCTTGCGATCAGCGGACTGGGCCTGACGGCCTCTGTCCAGGCTCAGGACGTCGAGGTACCCGGTAACATCAAGTGGACCATTCCATTTGGCGTCGGCGGTGGTACGGATGTCTGGGCGCGCTTCTTCTCCCCCTGGCTCAGCGAGTCTCTGCCGGGAGAACCGACCATCATGATCGATAACGTGCCCGGTGGCGGCTCCATCAATGGTGCCAATCTGTTCGCCGTGCGTGCCAAGTCGGATGGTAGCGACTGGCTAGGGACCTCGGCCTCGACCCAGTATCCGGCCATGCTCGACGATCCTCGCGTCCGCTACGACTACAGCGATTGGACGCCCATCCTGGCCACACCGACGGGTGGGGTGGTCTATGCCCAACCCAGTCTCGGCGAAACGGCCGAGACGGCGCTGGACGCCCTGCTGGCACAGCCGGTCAAGCTGGCGGCGCAGAACCCCACCGGCGTCGAGCTGCCGGTCTTGATCGCCCTGGACATGCTGGGCGCCGACGTCCAGGCCGTGTTCGGCATGCGCAGCCGGGGGGAGGGTCGCCTGGCATTCGAGCGTGGTGAAGCCGACATCGACTTCCAGACCACCTCCGCCTATCTGAGCAACGTAGAGCCGCTGGTGGAGGCCGGCAAGGCGGTGCCGCTGTTCACGCTCGGGGTGCTGAACGACGAAGGAAAGATCGTCCGCGACCCGGCGTTCCCTGATCTGCCTACCTTCAACGAGGTCTACCAGGCTCGTCATGGCGAGGCACCGTCGGGCA
>JAWWBV010000480.1:0-2602 GCA_033720795.1 Halomonas sp.
CGCCGTGGAGTCCAACCGGCGACTCTATACCGGCTGGCAGTGGCTGCTCTTCGGCGCCCTGGCCATCGTCTACTCCAGCTTTCACCTGATCTCGCTGAACGTCTATCCGCTGGAGACCTGGTCGTTTCGCATCGTGCACATCGCCGGCGCGCTGATCCTCGGCTACGGCCTCTACGCCGGCACGCGCTTCGCCGACGAGACCCATCGCCCCTCCCCGGTCTGGCTCGCCTGGGTGAGCTGGGCGCTGCTGGTCCCGGCCGTCTACGCCCTGGTGCGGGTGGTGATGATGTACCAGGCGATGAGCGGCGGTGCCATGCGCATCGACCCGGCGATCGAGGCCTGGCACTTCGGCTATCCGCTGATACTGGCCACCGTGGCCGGCATCCTGCTCTCCTGGAGCTATCGCCAGTTCCGCGACCGCCTGTCGCCGGCCGACCTGGTACTGATGGTCTGCGCCCTGGCCGTGGCCGGCTACCTGCTGGTGATGTACAACAGCCCCCTGCGCGCCGCCACCGGCACCTCCTTCGCGCCCATGGGCATCTCCTACGCCGCCATCGCCGGCTCGTTGCTGATCCTCGAGCTGACGCGCCGCGTCGCCGGCCTGGCGCTGGTGGTAATCTCCGCGATCTTCCTGATCTACGTCTTCGCCGGCCCCTACCTGCCGGGCTTCCTCGGCTACCCCGGGCTCTCGGTGGGCCGCTTCTTCAGCCAGGTCTACACCGACGCCGGCATCCTCGGGCCGACCACCGCGGTCTCCTCGACCTACATCATCCTGTTCATCATCTTCGCCGCCTTCCTGCAGGCCTCGAAGGTCGGTGACTACTTCGTCAACTTCGCCTTCGCCGCCGCCGGCCGGGCCCGCGGCGGCCCCGCCAAGGTGTCGATCTTCGCCTCCGGCCTGATGGGCATGATCAACGGCACCAGCGCCGGCAACGTGGTCTCCACCGGCTCGCTGACCATCCCGCTGATGAAGAAGGTCGGCTACCCGGCCCGGAGCGCCGGCGCCATCGAGGCCGCCGCCTCCACCGGCGGGCAGATCATGCCGCCGATCATGGGCGCCGGCGCCTTCATCATGGCCGAGATCACCGGCATCCCCTACACCGAGATCGCCGTGGCGGCGCTGATCCCCGCCATCCTCTACTTCCTGTCGATCTACTGCATGGTCGACTTCGAGGCGGCCCGCAAGGGCATGCGCGGCATGCGCAAGGAGGAGATCCCGCTGTTCTCGAAGCTGGTCAAGCAGGTCTACCTGTTCGCGCCGATCATCATCCTGATCGCCGCGCTCTTCATGGGCTACTCGGTGATCCGCGCCGGCACCCTGGCCACCGCCTCGGCCGCCGTGGTGAGCTGGTTCTCGCCCCACAAGATGGGCATCCCGGCGATCCTGCGCGCGCTGCAGCTGGCCGGCACCATGGCCATCCAGATCATCGCCGTGTGCGCCTGCGCCGGCCTGATCGTCGGCGTGATCTCGCTGACCGGGGTCGGCGCGCGCTTCTCCTCGCTGCTGCTCGGCCTCGCCGGCGTCAGCCAGCTGCTGGCGCTGGTCTTCGCCATGCTGATCTCGATCCTGCTGGGCATGGGCATGCCGACCACCGCCGCCTACGCGGTGGCCGCCTCGGTGGTCGCCCCGGGCCTGATCAACATCGGCATCCAGCCGCTGGTAGCGCACTTCTTCGTGTTCTACTTCGCAGTGGTCTCGGCGATCACCCCGCCGGTGGCGCTGGCCTCCTACGCGGCGGCGGGCATCTCCGGCGACAACGCCATGGGCACCTCGGTGGCCTCGTTCAAGATCGGCCTGGCGGCCTTCATCGTGCCCTTCATGTTCTTCTACAGCCCGGCGATGCTGATGGAGGGCTCCTGGCTGCAGATCCTGCGCGTGGGCGTGACCGCGACGCTCGGCATCGTGATGCTGGCGGCCACCGTCCAGGCCTGGTTCTTCGGCCCGGTCAAGGCCTGGCAGCGGCTGGTGATGCTGATCGGCGCCGTCTGCATGATCTACGGCGGCATCTACTCGGACGTCGCCGGCCTCGCCATCGGCGCGCTGATGTTCTTCCTGCAGCGCGGCCGCCACGGCGGAGGCGACAAGGCCGTCGCCACCGGCTGAGTGCGATGAGCGCTGAGACGCAGCGCCCTCGAACGCAACGGGCCCCGCCAGTGGCGGGGCCCGTTGCGTTCAGGCGGACTGTCGGGCGAGCCTCCGGCTCAGCCGGGCTGCGTTCAGCCGGTGATATTGTCGAAGATGCGCAGGCAGGGCGCCGCCTGGTTGAGGCCGACGTAGAAAGGGAAGTGCAGCCGGCCTGCACGCCCGGCCGTGACTCCCTCAGTCGGGCAGTGCTTAGCCGGTGATATTGTCGAGGATGCGCAGGCAGGGGGTCGCCTGGTTGAGGGTATAGAAGTGCAGGCCGGGCGCGCCGCCGTCGAGCAGGCGCTGGCAGAGCCGCGAGACCACCTCCTCGCCGAAGGCGGCGATCGCCTCGCTGTCATCGCCGTAGGCCTCGAGCTGCTTGCGGATCCAGCGCGGGATCTCGGCCCCGCAGGCGTCCGAGAAGCGCGCCAGCTTGGCGTAGTTGGTGATCGGCATGATGCCCGGCACGATGGGCGC
>JAWWBV010000481.1:0-2595 GCA_033720795.1 Halomonas sp.
ATGCGCGACAGCGTCTCCAGGGCATCGAACAGCTCGTCGGAGTCGTTGACCCGCACCACCCCCGCGCGGGCGAAGGCCGCGTCGAAGATCTGGTCGCGGTTGGCCACGCCGGGCGTCGGCGGCAGGCCGGAGATATCGGACTCGGCGGTGCGACCGCTCTTGATGGCCAGCACCAGGCGGTTGCGCGAGGCGTCGCGCAGCGCGGTCATGAAGTGCTGGGCGTCCATGATGCGTTCGAGATGGAGCAGGATCGCCTGGGCCGGCGAGAACTGGTTGATGTAGTCCATCAGGTCGGGCAGTAGCACGTCGACGCTGTCGCCCACCGTGAGAAGGTGAGAGAAGCCGATGCCGCGGCCGGCGGCCCAGTCGATCATGGCGTTGCCGAGCATGCCCGACTGGCCGAGATAGGCCACGCGGCCGGCCTTCACCGGCTGGCTGGCGTAGGAGGCGTTGAGCTTGCGCCCGGGGACGATCAGCCCCATGCACTCGGGGCCGAGCACGCGGATGCCCGAGGCGCGCGCCGCCCCGAGCATGCGGCTGCGGATCGAGCCCTTGTCGTCATGATCGCGATCGAGGTGCGCCCCCCCGGAGAGCACCAGCGCGGCCTTGACCCCGAAGCGGCCCAGGGACTCGATCAGCTTGGGCACCGTCTGGATCGGCGAGCAGATCACCGCGAGATCCGGCAGCTCGGGGAGGTGCGACACCCGGGTGACGCAGGGCGCCGCGAAGACGGCCTCGTAGCCCTTGGGATTGACCGCCCAGACGCTGCCGGGAAAGCCGCCCTCGCGAAGGTTGCGGATCACCAGGCCACCCATGGAATGGGGCTTCTCGGAGGCCCCGATCACCGCGATGGTGCCGGGCTCGAAGAAGTGGCGAAGAAAGCGCGTGCTCAAGCCAGGACCTCCCTGCATGGGGGCTCGCCCCCTCGCGTTTACGACTTATGGACACTGTCCGGCAGACGGGCGTCACGATTAAGGTGACTTCAGCCTTTCCGGAGCCAGCGCATGATCACCGCCTACATTACCCACCCCGACTGCCAGTTGCACCACATGGGGCCCGAACATCCCGAGAGCCCCCTGAGGCTGGATGCCATCCGCGCCCGCCTGATGCGCTCGGGCATCCTGCAGCAGACCATGCAGTCGGAGGCCAAGGCGGCGACCGAAGAGCAGCTGGCTCGAGTGCATCCCCTGCGCCATCTGCGTGCCCTGGACAAGTGTGTACCGGACCAGGGTATCGTCACCCTGGACAGCGACACCCTGATGAACCCCGACAGCCTCACGGCGGCGAGGGTGGCCGCCGGCGCGGTGGTACGCGGCGTCGACCAGGTGTTTCGCCGCCAGGCCGACAACGTCTTCTGCGCGGTGCGACCGCCCGGCCACCATGCCGAGGCCAGCGACGCCATGGGCTTCTGCTTCTACAACAACGTGGCGGTGGGGGCCGCCCATGCCCGAGCGAAGTACGGGGCGCGCCGGATCGCCATCCTCGACTTCGACGTGCACCAGTGCAACGGCACCATCGACATCTTCAAGGATGACCCCGAGGTGCTGGTCTGCACCAGCTTCCAGTATCCCTTCTATCCCTGGCGCTACCTGCGCAGCGAGTGGCAGAACGTGGTCAATACCCCCTTGTCCGCCGGCACCGACAGCGCCGCCTTCCGCCGCGCCATCGAGGACGACTGGCTACCCGCCCTGCACGCCTTCAAGCCCGAAATCGTGCTGGTCTCGGCGGGCTTCGACGCCCACCGCGAGGATCCCATGGCGGAGCTCTGCCTGGAGGACGAGGACTTCTACTGGGTCACTCACCTGGCGCTGGAGATCGCCGCCCTGTACGCCGATGGCCGCCTGGTCTCGGTACTGGAAGGCGGCTACGACCTGGACGCCCTGGGGCGCAGCGCCGAGGCCCATCTCACCGCCCTGCTCGGCCTGCCCTTCAACGGCTGACCGGCGTTTCTCGCCCTCGCGAAACAGGCGCCCCCTGAGCGGGGCCGACACGACACGACCGAGCGCCGAAGGAGTGGGCGTCCGCCCTGGCGGGTGTGGTACGCTTGAGGGAAACCTCGTTTCCAATAGTGAACAAGGACAGTGATCCGCGCATGACCGCCACCACCGATCAGGGCGCCGCCCTGCGTATCGCCTCCGGCCGCAAGCCCTTCGTCGAACCGCTGCGTCTGGGCGAGCGCGTGAAGGAGATCCGCCTGGCCAACCAGTGGACCCTGGAGGACGTCAGCCAGCGCACCGGGCTCGCCCGCTCGACGCTCTCCAAGATCGAGAACGATCAGATCTCGCCGACCTTCTCCGCGGTGCAGAAGCTGATCGACGGCCTGGGCATCGATCTGCCCCAGCTGCTATCACCGCCAAAGGTCCAGGCCCGCACCATGGGGCGTCGTGACCTGACGCGCCGCGGCCACGGCGAGCGCCACCCCACCCCGACCTACGAGCACGAGCTGCTCAGCTGCGAGCTCGCCCAGAAGCGCATGATCCCCTTCAAGACCATCGTGCGAGCCCGCGCCTTCGACGAGTTCACCGAGTGGGTGCGCCATGACGGCGAGGAGTTCCTGATGGTGCTCGAGGGCGAGATCCGACTCTATACCGAGTA
>JAWWBV010000482.1:0-2593 GCA_033720795.1 Halomonas sp.
CGACGGCATCCAGGCCGTCAACGACGGCAAGATGAGCGCCACCATCGCCCAGCAGCCGGCGCGCATCGGCGAGTTCGGCGTGACCGCCGCCGACCGCCTGCTCAAGGGCGAGAGCGTCGAGGCCAACGTGCCGGTGCCGCTTCAGCTGGTCACCCAGGAGTAACGCCGGTGACGGAAAGGCCGGGCGCCGCGCCATGATTCGTCTCAAGGACGTCGCCCGGCAGTCGGGCGTCTCGGTGACCACGGTCTCCCACGTGGTCAACGGCACGCGGCGCGTTGCCCCCGCCACCCGGGTGCGGGTGCAGCGCGCCATCGCCGAGCTCGGCTATCGGCCCGACAGCATCGCAAGGGCCCTGAAGTCGAACCGCAGCCGCACCATCGGGATGATCGTGACGGCCTCCAACAACCCCTTCTTCGCCGAGATCATCCGCGGCGTCGAGGATCACTGCTTCGCCCACGGCTACAGCCTGATGCTGTGCAACACCGGCGACGCCGACACTCGACAGCTCACCTACCTGCAGGCCCTGCGCGACAAGCGCGTCGACGGCCTGATCGTGATGACCGCCCACAGCGGGCCCGACTTCCTGGCGGCGCTGGCGCGCCAGCCGCTGCCCACCGTGCTGATGGATGCCGACCCAACCAGCGGCGAGGAGATCGCCGTGGTCAACGACGACTCGCGCCTCGGGGCGCGGCTCGCCATCGCGCACCTGCTGGCACGCGGCCTGACCGACATCGCGCTGCTGACCGGGCCCGCCTCGCACCCGCGCTCCCGGGAGCGCCTGGCCGGCGCCCTGGAGACGCTGGCGGAGGCGGGCCTGCGCCCGACCGAGTCGCGCATCGTCGCCACCAACCTGATGGCCGACGGCGGCCACGCCGCCATGCGCCGGCTGCTCGCGACGTCGTCGCCGCCCCAGGCGCTGTTCGCCTTCAATGACCTGGTGGCGATCGGCGCCATGCGCGCGGCCCGCGAGCACGGGCTTGCGCTTCCCGACGACCTCTCGGTGGTCGGCTACGACGACATCGAGCTCGGCCGCTACCTCACCCCGGCCCTGACCACGGTGCATCAGCCGGTCTACGAGCTGGGGGCGATGGCCAGCGCCCAGCTGATCGAGCGCCTGGAGCACGACCGCCCCCTGCAGCCGGTGCTGCGGCTCGATCCCCGCCTGGTGGTGCGAGAGTCGGTGAGGGAACCGGCGAGCTGAGTCGCTCAGCGCTCGCTCTTCCTGAGCCCTCGCCGCCTTAAGCGCGCCACCCGCTCTTCCAGTCGCGCGACATGGCTGCCGTGCCAGTAGAGCCGGCCGCACGCCTCGCACTCCAGAAACGTCTCCACGTAGCGGCGGGTCAGCGGCTCGAGGCGGTCGACTACCGCCGCCTTCTCGACGCTCGCCAGCCGGCCGTTGCAGCGCGCGCAGCGGGTGAAAGGAGCGAAGGCGGGATAGAGGTCGAACTCGTCGCACACCTCCTCGACCTGCCGCCAGGGATCGGTGTGGCGGACCCAGTGGGCGAGGCGGATGCGCTTGCGCTTGAGCAGCGGGCGGTCGCGGGTCAGCACCACGCGATCCTCCCGATCGGCGATGGCGGCCAGCTCCGCATCGTCGATGTCGGGGCGGTAGCGGCAGTCGAAGCCGAGCAGGCGCAGGTGGCGGGCGAGCCGGCCGAGGTGGGCGTCCAGCACGAAGCGCGGGCAGGCCGGGGGCGTCGGGCGCAGGTGGTGCGCCGCCTCGGGGGCGGTTGGCCAGGGGTAGACCTCGACCCGCTCGCCGCCGGCCAGGAGGTGGTCGAAGCCCACCGAAGCGCCGTCGACCAGGATGACGTCGACCTCGGTATGGGGCACGCCAAGCGACTCGATCACGTCCTTGATCGCCGCCCGCCGCGTGGCGGCAAGCGTCAGCGTCCGGCCGCGCCGGGCGGGCGGCAGCAGGTCGTTCAGCCGGTCATGGAAGCGAAGCTCGACGTCGGCCATGGCGTCTCCCGCCGGCGGGTGGATGCTCGCTCAGTCTAGGCCAGCGCCCGGCGCCCGAGCCGGATCATCCGCGTGGCGATGGCGGTGCCCGCCAGGGTGATCGCCATGCCGGCGAGGATCTGCAGGCTGAGCCCCTCGTCGAGCAGCAGGTAGCCCCACAGCAGGGCGCTGACCGGCACCAGGAAGGTGACGGTGGAGGTCGCGGTGGCCCCGGCGCTGGCGATCAGGCCGAAGTAGAGCAGGAAGGCCAGGGCGGTGCTCAGCACCGCCAGCGCCAGGCCGTTGCCCCAGGCCAGGCCGCTGATCGGCGCCTCGGGCCAGAGCAGCAGCCCCGGCACCAGCAGGATCAGCGCCGAGGCGGCGGTGCTGCCGGCCGCCAGCACCCGCACCGGCAGGTGCGAGAGGTGGCGCCGGGCGTAGTTGCCGGCGATGCCGTAGCAGAAGGTGGCGCCGAGCACCGCGAGGATGAACCAGCCGTCGCCGCCCAGGGCGAAGTCCAGCCGGTCCGCCGAGAGCACGTAGACGCCGAACAGCGCCAGGGCGAGCCCCAGGTACTGCTGGCGCTGCACCGGGGTGGCGAAGAACAGCGCCCCGATCAGCGCGGTGAAGATCGGCGTGGTGGCGTTGATC
>JAWWBV010000483.1:0-2588 GCA_033720795.1 Halomonas sp.
GTCGACGCCGCGCACCAGGGCCGCGTACTGCTCGAGGGTGAGGTTGACCGCCGAGCCGCCGCTGCCCGGATGCAGGAAGACCCAGGGCGTCGCGGGGTCGAGGGCGAGCTCGTCGACGATGCGCGCCCGCTCGGCCTCGCGGGTGCCGGCCGGCAGCGGCCAGCAGGGCGGCGCGGGGCGCGGCGGCACGGCGAGGCCCAGGGCGTCGAGCAGGGCCTCGGCCAGCTCCAGGTTGTAGACGTACTCGGGTTTCTCGGAACGCGACCTGCGCTGGGTGACGCGGCGGTTGTAGAATAGCTGCGCCCACTTGGTGGCCGGGGCCAGGCGCAGCGGGATGCCGGCCCGCCAGCCCAGCCAGCCGATGCGCGGGGTGGAGAAGAGCGTCAGCAGCGCATCGAAGCGGCCCGCGCGCAGGGTGCCGAGCAGCTCGCGCCGCGCCTCGCGGCCGGCGTCGTCGCCGGGGTCGAGCAGCACCTCGTCGATCCACGGGCACTGCCGGGCGAGCGGCGCGGTGTAGGCCGGCACCAGCACGCTGACGTGGGGGGCCGGCTCGGCCGCCTTGAGGCAGGCCAGCGCCGGCCAGGCGAGCATGAAGTCGCCGAGCTTGTCGTTGCGCACGACCAGCAGGCGAGGGCGGCCGTCGTCCCTGGCAGGGGAAAGTGTCATCATCCGGGCTCCCGGGCCCCGCAACCGCACGTAAGGAGAGCGCCTTGTCCTGCAAGTCGTCCCGCAAGGTCCTGCATATCTGCCTCTCGAACGGCTGGGGCGGACTGGAAATGTATCCGTCGCGCATTATACCCGAGCTTGCGCGACAGGGGTGGGAGGCCCACGGCCTGGCCCTGGCCGGCTCCCGGGTGGCCGAGAGCCTCGCCGAGGCCGGCATCACGCCGCTGACGGTGCCCTCGCGCGGTCGCGCCCTGCTGGGGATCGGCCGGCTGCTGGCCTACCTGAAGGCCCACGGGATCGGCGTGCTGCACTGCCACAAGTCCAGCGACCTGCGCCTGGGCGCCCTGCTGGTGAGCCTGCGACCGTCGCTGCGGCTCTTCTTCACCGACCACATGGGCGTCACCCGCCCCAAGAAGGATCCCTACCACCGCTGGGCCTACGGCCGCGTCACCCGGGTGTTCTCCATCAGCGAGACGACCCGCCGGCGCAACCTGGCGGCCTTCCCCCTGCCTGCCGAGCGCATCCAGCGGCTCTATCTGGGCATCGACCCGGCGCCCTACGTGCCGCGTCTCATGAGCGCCGAGCGGTCGGCGCTGCGCGAGGAGCTCGGCGTGGCGCCGGGCGCCGTGGCGATCGGCCTGGCGGGGCGACTGACCCCGGGACAGGGGCAGCGGGTATGGATCGAGGCGCTGGCCTGGCTGGCCGAGCAGCGGCCGGACCTGGCCTGGCAGGGCCTGCTGGTCGGTGGGCTGACCGCCGCCGAGGGCAGCAGCGAGGCCTTCGTCGCCGAGCTGCGCGAGCGGGTCCGCGCGCTCGGCCTGGAGGGGCGGATCGCCTTTGTCGGCTTTCGCCGCGACCTGCCGCGACTGTTCGAGGCGATGGATATCGTCTGCGTGCCGTCGCGCAACGAGGCCTTCGGGCTGACGGTGATCGAGGCCATGGCGGCCGGCAAGGCGGTGGTCGGCAGCGATAGCGGCGCCCTGCCCGAGCTGATCGAGCCCGCCACGGGGCGTCTCGCCGCCCCCGACGATCCCGCGGCCTGGGGCCGGGCCCTGGCCGAGCTGGCGGACGATGCGGTCCTGAGGGAGGCGCTGGGAGAGGCGGCTCGCCGGCGCGTCGAGCGCGACTTCACCCTCGAGCGGCATGTGACGGGGCTCGTGGCCGCCTACGCCGAGGCGTCGTAGCCGCGGCGCACGGCCGCCATGGCGTCGGGGGCGCCGAACTTCTCGAAGGAGCGCTGCAGGCGCGCCAGGTTGGCCGCCCGCCAGCGTCCGCGACGGCGCAGCCGGCAGCGGTCGAGATCGATCAGCCAGACCCGGCCCTCGGGGTCGATCAGCAGGTTGCGGGCGTTGAGGTCGACGTGGTTGAGGCCGGCGTCGTGGAAGCGACGCACGGTGGCGCCGACCCGCTCGAGCAGGGCGTCATCGGCCTGCTGCCGGGTGATCAGATCGGCCAGGGCGCGAGCGCCGGGAATGCGCACGGTGATAAGCGCCGCCTCGTAGCTGAGGCCGTGGCGGGTCACTTGGGCGGCCACCGGGCGGGGTACCGGCAGTCCGAGGTCGCGCAGGCGGGCAGTAAGGCGCAGCTCGCGATAGGCGCGGGTCCGCTCCAGGCCGGTCCAGAGGTAGCGGGCGTCGCTCGCCCTGGCGATCAGGCCGCCGCGGCGATAGGGGCGCAGCACCCACTCGAGGTTCTCGCCGGCGTCCAGGAAGAGGCTGGCGCCGCGCCCCGGCGCCTCGCCGGTAACCCGGCCGGCGTCGCGCCACCAGGCGGGGTCGAAGCCTTCGAGCGTGAGCCGCGGCGCGGTTTGTGGCGCCCGGTCGGCGTCACATAAACTGTCCGCATCATATAGAATGCAACTCTTTCCCGCTCGATACGTTGCCAACCGCATGAAGCATCCTCTGCCCGATCGACCCCAGCAC
>JAWWBV010000484.1:0-2585 GCA_033720795.1 Halomonas sp.
ATACCCGCCCGGGCCACTGCCCGAGCGCCTGCCCGCCGCGCGCCGTCGGAGCCCCGGGGCGCCGTCGCCGATGGGGGCCAGGCGTTCCTCCCCGTCGCTCTCCCCGTGCAGACGCTTCGACGGCGGGGCCGCCACCGCCTAGGATGTCGATTTCACCATGACAGGGAGCGATCATGACCGCGACGCGTTCCGCCCTGGTGCTGGCGGGCTGGCTGTCACTGGTGGCGCTGGCCGCCCTGACCGGCATCGCCACCCCGCCCGGCGACTGGTACGCCGAGCTGGCCAAGCCGCCGTTCACGCCGCCCGACCTCGCCTTCCCCCTGGCCTGGAGCACGCTCTATCTGCTGATGGCGCTGGCCGCCTGGCGGGCCACCCTGGTCGCCCCGCCCGCGGCGCGCTGGTTCACGCTCTGGCCCTTCCTGGTCCAGCTCGTCGCCAACGCACTCTGGTCGATCCTCTTCTTCGGCCTGCACGGGATGGGCCTGGCGCTGCTCGACCTGCTGCTGCTGTGGGGACTGATCGCGCTGACCATCCGCCGCTTCGCCCGGGTGTCGCCCGCCGCCGCCTGGCTGCTGGTGCCCTACCTGGCCTGGGTGAGCTTCGCCGCCTACCTCAATGCTGCCACCTGGTGGCTCAACGGCTAGGCCATGACGTCTCGTCAGCGCTTGCGGGCGATGAACTGCACCACGGCCCCTGGGCCGGAATGGCCGCGGCCCTCGACCACCGGGCGGTCGAACTCGCGGCTCGACAGGATCTCGAGGTCGGCGTAGGCGGCGTCCAGCTCCGCCGCGCTGCGCTTCGTGGCCGGGTTCTCCAGCAGCGCCTCGACGCTCTCCTCCGGGGCACGCTGGCGTACCGGCGCGATCATCGGCGAGCCCCGGTCCTGATGGAGGGCCAGCGGACCGTGAGGAATGCCCTAGAGGCCAGGCTCAGGATGCCTGGTTTCCCAGCGCGAGACTGGGCTCGCGGTGACACCGGAGCAGACGGCGTGCTCTTCTGCGCTGGTTATGGCCACGTTCAGTGCCACCTGGCATCGTCGCTATCGTGAAGCGCCCACCCTGGCTGGCCGGCCGAGGCAACGGGACCTCCACCCTGGCGGGCTGGCCGTTCGGGGACGTCGCTTGGCCCCAGCGCCCATGCTCCTCCCATCGCCGAACGGGGCGCCGGGTGTCGGGCGGTCAGTGGCACCGGGATGTCGACAAGAACGACTCATGTTGCACTGCACAAAAGTGACTGCTACGATGCAGGGCATCAGGACGGGGATCGCCCGTTCCATGGCAGCGAAACCCTCAGGAGGTTCCATCATGACCAACGTATTCTCTTTCGACGCCAAGCAGTTTGACACCGCTCAGGTCGATTCCATGTTCTTCGCCCCGGCACGTGCCTTCGCGGCCCTGTCCGTCGACTTCACCGAGAAGCTGGTCAATGCTCAGCTCGACGCCACCAAGGCCTATGCCGACACCAACCTGGCGCAGCTGCGCAAGCTGGTCGAGGTCAAGGACGCCGAAGGCCTCAAGGGCTACCTGGAAGGCCAGCAGGAAGTCGCCAAGGAGCTGACCGAGCGCCTGAAGGGCGATGCCGAGAAGGCCGTGGCCCTCCAGCAGGAGTTCGCTCAGGAAAGCCAGAAGCTGACCGAGAGCAGCGTCAAGCAGGCCCAGCAAAGCGCCGAGCAGGCCACCGAGACCGCCACCAAGGCCGTCAAGGAAGCCGCGCCCAAGGCCGCCAAGTAAGCCTTGCCCCCGGCCTTCGGGCCGGGTTGACGCAAGCATCGAAAAGACCGCCGATCCATGATCGGCGGTCTTTTCGCGTGTGTGGCCGATGCCGGCCGATCGGTAGATAGCCCTGTCCGTTGGCTAACCGGCAGAACGGCCAGACCTGATAGAAGCGATCGCAGCGGAACTCGGCTTCACAGGCGGCGAGCTGTGACCGGCAGCGTGCGGCCGTGCGGGCCACCTCCCGGGCGGCTTGCCTGGCCGTTCGCCTACCGCGCATGATGGCTAGGCGGTCGTCGTGCACCGACTCGCGCGCTTCCGCCCACCATGACCGCCACCACAGGGAGTGTCTTCGTATGTCCGAGCGCGTGATCCTCACCACCTCCTCACACCTCGAGGGCTACCGCGTCACCGAGCACCTCGACATTGTGTCCGCCGAATGCGTTTTCGGCATGAACATCCTCAAGGACATGTTCGCCGGCTTCCGCGATTTCTTCGGCGGGCGCAACAAGTCGTCCCAGGATGCGCTGCGGGATGCCCGGGTCGCCTGCCTTGACGAGCTGCGCCGCGAGGCCGAGTCGATGGGCGCCAATGCGGTCATCGGCATCGACCTCGACTACAGCGAGATCTCTGGCGGTGGCAAGTCGATGCTGTTCCTGGTGGCGACCGGCACCGCGGTGAAGGTCACCCGGGCCTGAACCGAGCGCGGAGCCGCCGATGGCCTTCCACAACCCCGACCCGAAGCTGCGTGAGTTGGAACGGCACAACGCCGCGTTGCGCGCGGCGTTCTTCGCTCAGGTGTTCCGCGGCGCCTGGCGTGGGCTTCACCGGGGAGTTCGGTACCTGGTGAGAATTCGACCCGGGCGACGCCGG
>JAWWBV010000485.1:0-2583 GCA_033720795.1 Halomonas sp.
AAGCTCGCCGACTGCTCGGGCCAGGACCCGGCCGGCAGCGAGCTCTTCCTGGTCGAGGGCGATTCGGCCGGGGGCAGCGCCAAGCAGGCGCGCAACCGCGAGACCCAGGCGATCCTGCCGCTGCGCGGCAAGATCCTCAATACCTGGGAGGTGGAGTCCCACGACATCTACGGCTCCCAGGAGGTGCACGACATCGCCGTGGCCGTGGGCATGGACCCGGGCAGCGATGATCTCTCCAAGCTGCGCTACCACAAGATCTGCATCCTCGCCGACGCCGACTCCGACGGCCTGCACATCGCCACGCTGCTCTGTGCGCTCTTCCTGCGCCACTTCCCGGCGCTGGTCGATGCCGGCCACGTCTTCGTGGCCATGCCCCCGCTCTACCGCATCGACCTGGGCAAGGAGGTCCACTACGCCCTGGACGAGAGCGAGAAGGCCGCCATCCTGCGCAAGCTCGAGGGCAAGCGCGGCACGGTGAACGTGCAGCGCTTCAAGGGCCTGGGCGAGATGAGCCCGCTGCAGCTGCGCGAGACCACCATGGCGGTCGAGACCCGCCGCCTGGTGCAGCTCACCCGCGAGGTGGGCGACGGCACGATGGAGATGATGGACATGCTGCTGGCCAAGAAGCGCGCCGGCGATCGCAAGAGCTGGCTCGAGGACTACGGCAACCTGGCGGACATCGAGGTCTAGCGCCAAGCGCCGAGCTACTAGCACCAAGTCAAGCGGCGCCGGGGAGAGGCGCCATGGACCGGAGCGAGAGGCGTCGGGAACAGGTTGAGAGAGGAGGTCCTACGCCAGGGATGGCGTCGGTAGCGCCCAGGGAGGGGTTTACAGCGCCTCCTCGACAACCTGTTGCCGAAATAGCCTCGAGCGGAACCGCCATCGGCGCAAGCACTTGCATCCGACCGTTCGCGAGGTACAGCAGCCAATGATTTCTGGACACCCTGACTTAGGGCACACCGTATGACCATGGATATCCAGGTGGCGGAGGGCGACGTCGAGCGCCTCTCGCTGCGCGAATACACCGAGAAGGCGTACCTCGACTACTCGATGTACGTCATCCTCGACCGGGCCCTGCCCCACATCGGCGACGGCATGAAGCCGGTGCAGCGGCGTATCGTCTACGCCATGCGCGAGCTGGCGCTCGGTGCCAACGCCAAGTACAAGAAGTCGGCGCGCACCGTCGGCGACGTGCTGGGCAAGTTCCATCCCCACGGCGACAGCGCCTGCTACGAGGCGATGGTGCTGATGGCCCAGCCGTTCAGCTACCGCTATCCCCTGGTCGACGGCCAGGGCAACTGGGGCAGTCCCGACGATCCCAAGTCCTTCGCCGCCATGCGCTACACCGAGGCGCGGCTGTCGAAGTTCGCCGAGGTGCTGCTCGCCGAGCTCGGCCAGGGCACCGTCGACTGGACCCCCAACTTCGACGGCACCATGAACGAGCCGGTGGTGCTGCCGGCGCGGCTGCCCCATGTGCTGCTCAACGGCGGTACCGGCATCGCCGTAGGCATGGCCACCGACATCCCGCCCCACAACGTCGGCGAGGTGGTCGAGGCCACCTGCCACCTGCTGCGCCACCCCGAGGCGACGACCACCGATCTGCTCGAGCACCTGCCGGCCCCGGACTTCCCCACCGAGGCGGAGATCATCACCTCCCGGGCCGACCTGCGAAAGCTCTACGAGGGCGGGCGAGGCTCGGTGAAGCTGCGTGGGCGCTACGTGCGCGAGGAGGGCAACGTGGTGGTCACCGCGCTGCCCTACCAGGTCAGCGGCGCCAAGGTGCTCGAGCAGATCGCCGCCCAGATGCAGGCCAAGAAGCTGCCCATGGTGGCCGACCTGCGCGACGAGTCGACCCACGAGGAGCCGACCCGGCTGGTGATCGAGCCGCGCTCCAACCGCGTCGACATCGAGGCGCTGATGGCGCACCTGTTCGCCACCACCGACCTCGAGAAGAACATCCGCGTCAACATGAACGTGATCGGCCTGGACGGCCGGCCGCGGGTCATGGCGCTGCCCGACCTGCTCGGCGAGTGGCTGCGCTTCCGCCGCGCCACGGTGCGCCGGCGCCTCGAGCACCGCCTGGGCAAGGTCGAGGACCGCCTGCACATCCTCGAGGGCCTGCTGGCCGCCTACCTCAACCTCGACGAGGTGATCCGCATCATCCGCGAGGAGGACGAGCCCAAGCCCGCGCTGATCGAGGCCTTCGGCCTCAGCGACCGCCAGGCCGAGGCGATCCTCGAGCTGCGGCTTCGCCACCTCGCCAAACTCGAGGAGATGAAGATCCGCGGCGAGCAGGATGACCTCGCGGCCGAGCGCCAGCGCCTGCAGGAGCTGCTCGGCAACGAGGCCAAGCTCACCGACCTGATCGAGACCGAGCTGCGCGAGGCCGGAGAGGCGCATGGCGACGCGCGTCGCTCGCCGCTGGTCGAGCGCCAGGAGGCGAAGGCGCTCTCCGAGGTGGAGCTGGTCGGCGCCGATCCGGTCACCGTGGTGCTCTCCGAGAAGGGCTGGATCCGCAGCGCCAAGGGCCACGAGATCGATCCCGCCGGGCTCTCCTACAAGGCCGGGGACCGCTTCCACCTC
>JAWWBV010000486.1:0-2572 GCA_033720795.1 Halomonas sp.
CGTCGCGGGGCGAGCTTCCACGGGGTGGCGCTCAACGTCGACGGGGATCTTTCGCCCTTCTCGCGGATCAACCCCTGCGGCTACGCCGGCATGGCCATGACGCGGCTGGCCGACCTGGTCGACGACTGTCCCCCCGCGGCGGCGGTCGGCATGGCGCTGGCGCGCTGCCTGGCGCGTGAGCTCGATCGCGAGCTCGTCGAGGGCGACCAGCGCGCGCCCGCCAGCGCCTAGCCGCCAGCGACTCATAGGATGCAACGAAAGACTCCCACCGCAGGCGGTGGGAGTCTTTCGTTTAGCGAGGGCGCCGACGCTCAGCCGACGTTGACGGCGTCGATGCGGTTGGGGTCCGCCTCCTGGCCGGGCACCTCGGCGGGCGCGGCGAGGCCCAGGTTGTTCTTCTCGAACACCCGGTCGGCGCGGTAGCTGGAGCGCACCAGCGGGCCTGACGGCACCTCCATGAAGCCCTTTTCCAGGCCCAGTTCACGGTAGCGGTCGAACTCCTCCGGGGTGACCCAGCGCTCCACCGGCAGGTGGTTGCGGGTGGGGCGCAGGTACTGACCCAGGGTGACGATGTCCACGCCGATCTCGCGCAGGTCATCGAAGGTCGCGAGGATCTCCTCGTCGGTCTCGCCCAGGCCCAGCATCAGGCTGGTCTTGGTGATGACCCCGGGACGGTGGCGCTTGGCGTGGGCCAGCACGTCCAGGGTCTTGCGGTAGCCGGCGCGCGGGTCGCGGACCCGCGAGGTCAGCCGCTCGACGGTCTCGACGTTCTGGGCGAAGACCTCGAGCCCGGAGTCCACCACCCGCTCGATCGCCGCGGGCTCGGCGTCGAAGTCGGGCGTCAGCGCCTCGACGACCACCTCGGGGGTGCGCGCCTTGATGGCGCGGATGCAGTCGGCGTAGTGGGTCGCGCCGCCGTCGGGCAGGTCGTCCCGATCCACCGAGGTCAGCACGATGTAGCGCAGCCCCATCAGCTCCACGGAGCGCGCGGTGTTTTCCGGCTCCTCGGCGTCCAGCCAGCCCCTGGGGTTGCCGGTGTCCACGGCGCAGAAACGGCAGGCGCGGGTGCACACCGACCCCATCAGCATGATGGTCGCCGTGCCGTTGCTCCAGCACTCGCCCTGGTTGGGGCAGTGCGACTCGGCACAGACGGTGCTGAGCCGGTGCGTCGCCACGTTCTTCTTGACCGCCTCGAAGCGCTCGCCGCCGGGAATCTGGGCGCGCAGCCAACTGGGCTTGCGGCCGCTGACGCCGCCGTCCTCGACCTCGCGACGCACCTTCATGCCGTCCTTGATGGCGGCCGTGCCATGGTCGTTGCGATACTTTTCGCCGCTGGAGACGCGTGGGGAGGGGGTGTCGCTCATAGCTGTGAGCCTCTCTGCTCGCCGGCTGTCTTGCCGGGACGGCGCACGGGGGCGCGTCGATCGGCGTTTCCAGTCAGCCTGGCACGTCGAATGGTACGGGAATTCAAGGCCCATAACCTACCACAGCCGCCACCTTTCTGGACAGCGGACGGGGCGTGTGGCCTCGCCGGTGCGGACTCGGTCAAGGGATGGCGGTCAAGCGGGAGCAGTTAATAGCCGGTCATCGGCAGGCAGTCGACGCCGTGGCTCGGCAGGGGGGTCGGGGGCGCGGCGAAGTGCTCGTGGAGCTCGGCGAGGTGGTCGCGCACGAAGCGCAGGAACAGCTCGGTGACCGGAGTCGGGAAGTGATCGCGGGGATGCACCGTGCACCAGGCGTGGCGCAGCGGGAAGCCGGGCAGGGCCAGCGGCACGAGCAGCCCCGCCTCGATCTCCAGGCGCACGGCGAGGCGCGGCAGCACGGCCACCCCCAGCTGCGCCATCACGCCCTGCTTGACCGCCTCGTTGGAGCCCAGCTCGATGGCATGGGGCAGCCAGACGTCCTGTTCGGCCGCCTGCTCCTCGAAGGCGCTGCGCACCCCGGAGCCGGGCTCGCGCATCAGCACGTAGTGGCGCGCGAAGTCCTCCAGGGTCGGGTGTTCGGCCTCCAGCAGCGGGTGACCCGGCCAGACCACGGGCACGAGCTCACTCTCGAGGATCGGCATGAACGTCAGCTCGTCGCCCTCGGGGACCCGCGCCATGATCACCAGGTCGTCGCGCCGCTCGGCGAGGCGCTCCAGCGCCTGGCGCCGGCTGCAGACCCGCAGGCGTACCACGATATCGGGGTAGTGGGCGCGAAAGCGGGCCAGCAGGTGGGGCACCACGTACTGGGCGGTGGAGACCGCGGCGAGGTTGAGCTCGCCGTTGAGCGTCCCGGCCATGTCGGAGAGGGTCATCTGCAGGCGCGAGACCTGGCCGAAGATCGAGCGGGTCGAGGCGGCCAGCGCATCGGCGGCGGGCAGCAGGTGCAGGGTGCGCCCGGCATACTTGAAGAGCGGCTGGCCCAGGGCTTGCTCGAGCTGGCGGATCTGGGCGCTCACTGCGGGCTGGGTCAGCCCCAGCGCCTCGGCCGCCCGGGAGTAGGAGTGCTGGTCATAGACGGCACGAAACACCTGAAGCTGGCGAAAGGTCAGGCGGTTGAGCAGCTTGGGTGTGGTCATGTCGGTCTGTCC
>JAWWBV010000487.1:0-2566 GCA_033720795.1 Halomonas sp.
GAGCGCGTGATGTCGATGGTCGACTCCGTGCTGCTGCTGGTCGACGCGGTCGATGGCCCCATGCCGCAGACCCGCTTCGTGACCCAGAAGGCCTTCGATCAGGGCCTCAAGCCGATCGTGGTGGTCAACAAGATCGACCGCCCCGGCGCGCGCCCCGACTACGTCATCGACCAGATCTTCGACCTGTTCGACAACCTCGGCGCCAGCGATGAGCAGCTCGACTTCCCGATCATCTACTGCTCGGCGCTGAACGGCATCGCCGGGCCGGAGCCGGATCAGCTGGCCGACGACATGACGCCGATGTTCCAGTCCATCGTCGACATCGTCGAGCCGCCAAAGGTCGAGCTCGACGGTCCCTTCCAGATGCAGATCTCGGCGCTGGACTACTCCAGCTACGTCGGCGTCATCGGCCTGGGCCGCATCAGGCGCGGCTCGGTCAAGCCGAACCAGCAGATCACCGTGATCAGCAAGGAAGGCAAGGAGCGCCGCGGCAAGATCGGCCAGGTCATGACCCACCTCGGCCTGGAGCGGGTGCAGACCGACGAGGCCACCGCCGGCGACATCATCTGCATCACCGGCATCGACAACCTGGCGATCTCCGACACCCTGTGCGACCCGGCCGCCGTCGAGGCGCTGCCGGCGCTGACCGTCGACGAGCCGACCGTCTCGATGACCTTTCAGGTCAACGACTCGCCCTTCGCCGGCAAGGAAGGCAAGTTCGTCACCAGCCGCAACATCAAGGATCGCCTCGACCAGGAGCTGATCCATAACGTGGCGCTGCGGGTCGAGCAGGGCGACAGCCCGGAGAAGTTCATCGTCTCCGGTCGCGGCGAGCTGCACCTCTCGGTGCTGATCGAGAGCATGCGCCGCGAGGGCTTCGAGCTGGCCGTGGGCCGTCCCGAGGTGATCATCCGCGAGATCGACGGGGAGCGCCAGGAGCCCTACGAGGAAGTGATCATCGACTGCGAGGAGGAGCACCAGGGCGCCATCATGGAGGAGCTCGGCTACCGCAAGGGCGAGCTGATCAACATGAACCCCGACGGCAAGGGCCGCGTGCGCCTGGACTTCATCATCCCCGCGCGCGGGCTGATCGGCTTCCGCGGCCAGTTCCTGACCCTGACCTCCGGCACCGGCATCCTCACCAGCCGCTTCGACCACTACGGCCCGCTCAAGCCCGACGCCTCCATCGAGCGGCGCAACGGCGTGCTGGTCTCCATGGTCCCCGGCAAGGCGCTGGCCTACGCGCTCTACGCCCTGCAGGATCGCGGCAAGCTGATCATCGATCACGGCACCGAGGTCTACGAGGGCATGCTGATCGGCATCAACAACCGCGCCAACGACATGGTGGTCAACCCCACCAAGGGCAAGAAGCTCGACAACATGCGCGCCTCGGGCAACGACGAGAACATCGTGCTGACCCCGCCGGTGAAGTTCAGCCTGGAGCAGGCCATCGAGTTCCTCGATGACGACGAGCTGGTCGAGATCACCCCGAACCACATCCGTCTGCGCAAGAAGCACCTGACCGAGAACGAACGCAAGCGCGCCAGCAAGAAGTAAGCCGGCCCGCCGCCGCCAGAGCCCGCCTACCGGCGGGCTCTGTCGTTTGTGGCCGCGCCGTTCGGCCCCGCGCCCCGGCGACGGCTATGCTGGAGACTGGCAGGCTGGAGGCTTGGCTCACCCACCAAGGAGTGCCGTCATGCACAAGCACGTGGAATGGGACGATCCCGGCGACCGGAGCGTCCTGGATTACTATGCCGACCATCCCGACGACTACCGCCCGCCCCAGCGCGGCAGCATCCTCTCGGCGAGCTACCGGGGGTTCACCGTCCGGGTGCGGGTCGAGGCGCGGGTCGAGGAGACCAACATCGGCGAGGTGGTGGCGCTGATCGCCGACGACAACGGCCGGCGCCAGCAGGCCGCCGGCGACCTCGCGCTGGGCGACACGGTGCGCCTCCCCGACGCCTACCGCGCCCTCGAACCTCGCCACCCCGGCGAGGCGGAGGAGTCGGAAGAGTCCGACGAGCCGCAAGACTGATCCCGGCGGCGCTGACCACCAGGCGTCGCCAACGACTCCTAAACGCTGGCCCACTAGCCAGCGAGGCCTTCGTGCCGCACAGTTGGCGGCACAGGCTCACAAGGCCCACCAAGGCAATCCTGGATTCCCATGAGCACGCACAACGTCTGGACCCACAAGGGCACCTTCCTGCTGGCCGCCGTCGGCTCGGCCGTCGGGCTCGGCAACCTCTGGCGCTTCCCCTACCTGACCGGCGAGAATGGCGGCGGCGCCTTCATCCTGATCTACGCCCTGACCATCTTCGCCGTGGGCATCCCGATCCTGATCGCCGAGATCATGCTCGGCCGCAGCAGCCGGCGCAGCCCGATCATGGGCATGCGTTTCCTCACCCGCACCCACCAGACCTCCCGTGCCTGGGAGTCGATCGGCTGGCTGGGGGCCGCCTCCGCCTTCCTGATCCTGAGCTTCTACTCGGTGATCGCCGGCTGGGCGATCCACTACACCGGGCTGATGCTGACCGGCGGGATGGCCGAGATCGACGCCGCCGGGGCC
>JAWWBV010000488.1:0-2566 GCA_033720795.1 Halomonas sp.
CTCGCGGAACAGGTCGGGCAGGATGCCGCTGTAGCGCACCTCGACGTCCTCGACGTAGTCGGTCACGGTGAACACCACCTCGAGGCTGTCCGGGTCGCGCGCCACCGTGCCCTCGCGCACCATGCCGCCGGCGCGGATCTGTCGCTCCAGAGGGGCATCGCCGGCGCTGATCTGCACCGGGCTGAAGAAGAGGTTGATGTTGCTGCGCAGGGCATAGAGGGTCAGGCCCACGGCGATGGCGGCCAGCGACACCAGCCCCAGGATCACGAACAGTTTCTGCTTGCGTTTAGCTCTCACGGGCGTGGCCCTCTTGATGTGAATCCGGTGTCGAGGCGCCCCGGCGCCGTTCGCGGCGCGCCCGGCGTCGCAGGTCGCGCAGCAGCCCCCGGCGCTCGGCGCGGGCGTGGAGGACCACGCCGACCAGCAGCAGCCCGGTCAGGCCCCAGGCGGCCCAGACGTAGACGCCGTGGCCGCCCATGGCCAGGAAGGCCGAGAGGGAATCGAAGGCCATCAGGACACCTCCCCGGCGAGCTCACGCACCCAGCGCTTGTTGGATTCGCGACGCAGGATCTCGCTGCGCGTGCGCATCAGGGTCACCGCGATGAAGAAGCAGTAGAAGCCCAGCACCATGATCAGAAGCGGCGCCCACATCTCCAGCGGCATGGCCGGGCGCGCGGTGACGCTGAAGGTGGCGGGCTGATGCAGGGTGTACCACCAGTCCACCGAGTACTTGATGATGGGGATATTGATCACCCCGACCATGGCCAGCACCGAGGCGGCCCGGGAGGCGCTGTCGCGGCTTGCGAAGGCGCCGCGCAGGGCGATCACGCCGAAATACAGGAACAGCAGGATCAGCATCGAGGTCAGGCGCGCGTCCCACATCCACCAGGTGCCCCAGGTGGGCACGCCCCACACCGCACCGGAGAAGAGCGCCACGAAGGTCATGGCGGCGCCCAGCGGCGCCATCATCGCCGCCGCCATGTCGGCGACCTTGATCTTCCAGACCATGAAGACGAAGCCGGCGATCGCCATGCTGACGAAGATCGACTGCGCCAGGAAGGCCGCGGGCACGTGCACGTAGATGATGCGGAAGCTGTTGCCCTGCTGGTAGTCGGCGGGCGCGAAGGCCAGCCCCCAGACGCTGCCGACGACGATCAGTGCCGCCGCCGCCGCCCAGAACCAGGGCGAGAGCCGCGCGCTGATGCCATAGAACCACTTGGGGGATCCGAGCTTGTGTATGAAGGCCCACATGCCGATTGTCGTCCTCAACCGTTGATACTGATGCGCAGTGACGCCGCGATCGCCCAGGGGGCCAGGATCAGCGCCACTGCAAGAAGCGCCCCGAGAATCGCCAGGTGCGCCGCGACCCCCTCACCGAAGATGGCCGCCTGCACGGCGCCGGCGCCGAAGATCAGCACCGGGATGTAGAGCGGCAGCACCAGCAGCGAGAGCAGCACGCCGCCCCGGGAGAGGCCCACGGTCAGCGCCGCGCCGATGGCGCCGATCAGGCTCAGGCTGGCGCTGCCCAGCGCCAGCGACAGCGCCAGCACCGCATAGCTGCCCGCCGGCAGCGCCAGCATGATGCCCAGTATCGGCGCCATCAGCGCCAGCGGCAGGCCGGTCAGCAGCCAGTGCACCGCCACCTTGGCCAGCGCCAGGGCCGGCAGCGGCTGAGGCGAGAGCAGCAGCTGCTCCAGGGAGCCGTCCTCATAGTCGCTGCGAAACAGGCTGTCCAGGGAGAGCAGCGCCGCGAGCAGCGCCGCCACCCACAAGAGGCCCGGGGCGATGGTCGCCAGCAGTGCCGGGTCCGGCGAGATGCCGATCGGAAACAGGGTGATCACCAGGGCGAAGAACACCAGCGGATTCAATACCTCGCTACGCCGGCGCATCAGCAGCACCAGGTCGCGTTTCAGCGTCGCCCGGATTGCGACCCCGGCACCGCCCTCGGGTTCCCGAAACAGCCGAACGGCATCCGCTGGCTGTGTCAGGTGGGGATCAGAGTTCGGCATCACGCGCTCCCTGACCGAGCCGGATGCGCCGCAGGGCGGGCGTGTCGGCGAGTTCGTGGTGGGTCGTGACCAGCACGCAGCCGCCGCGACGGGCATGGGCGGCCAGGCGCGCCTCGAGGGCCGCGACGCCCTCGCGATCGATGGCGGTGAAGGGCTCGTCGAGCACCCACAGCGCGCGCGGGATCAGCTCGAGGCGCGCCAGGGCCACGCGGCGCTGCTGGCCGGCGGAGAGCTGGCCGGCGGGAAGGTCCTCGAAACCGACGAGCCCCACGGCCGCGAGCGCCGCGAAACGTGCGGCCTCGTCATCGGGCTCGCCCGCGAGTGCCTGGTACCAGGCGAGGTTCTCCAGCGGCGTCAGGGCCGCCTTGACCCCCGGGGCATGGCCCAGGTAGAGCAGGTTGGCCAGGAAGTCCTGACGCGTGCGGCGCATGGGATGCCCGTTCCAGTAGAGCTCGCCGTCGAAGTCGGCCAGCTGCCCGGAGAGGATCTTCAGCAGGGTGGTCTTGCCACTGCCATTGGGGCCTTCCACGCGCACGATCTCACCGGCATGGAGTTCC
>JAWWBV010000489.1:0-2565 GCA_033720795.1 Halomonas sp.
GCCTTGAGCTTGCGGGCGTCGTCGTGGCTGAGCAGGTAGATCGACTGCTCTTCCGGGATGTAGAACTGCTGCAGGGACGCCTGGGTCATGGGGCTCAGGCCCGTCCGTGAAGATCGTTCATGCCAGGTACTCCTTTGTGGGAGCGGTCGGTTCGACGTGTCGACTTGCACCGCGATGCGGTGGCTCTGCTCCCACATCATGCAGGAATTCTGTGGGAACAGTGCCTCCGCTCCTGCAGGGGCCAGGCCGACTCCGCCGCCGCTGCGCGGCGGATCGCGACGCAAGCGTCGCTCCTACAAAGGGCACAGAGCCCCTGTGGGAGCCGTGCTTGCACGGCGATGGGGTGCCTCCGCTCCTGCAGGGGACGAGGCCAACCCGACCGCCGCTGCGCGCCGGATCGCGACGCAAGCGTCGCCCCTGCGAGGGTGCGGTGGCTCCGCCCCTCCGACTCCCCCGTCTCACCCCAGATGCAGGAGCATGGTCTCCGGCGCCTCCAGGTAGCCCTTCCAGGCGTTACAGAAGCGAGCGATGGTGCCGCCGTCGATCAGCCGGTGATCCCCCGCCCAGGTGATCGTCATGATCGCCCGCTTGACGACCTTGTCGTCGGCGTCGAAGCGCGGCAGCCACTGGGTCTTGCCGATGGCCACGATGGCCACCTCCGGGGCGTTGATGATCGGGGCCGCGTAGGTGCCGCCCAGCGCGCCGATGTTGGAGATGCTGATGGTACCCTCCTGCAGGTCGGCGGAGGCCACCCGGCCCTCGCGGGCATCCTGGGTCAGGCGCTGGATCTCGCCGGCGATCTCCAGCAGGCTCAACCGCTCCACGCCCTTGACGTTGGGCACCATCAGGCCCGCCTTGCCGTCCACGGCCATGCCGATGTTGCACGAGGGCAGGTAGTGGATCTCGTCGCCCGCCTCGTTGAGCCGGCTATTGAGGATCGGGAAGTCGCGGATCGAGAGCGCCATCGCCTTCATGAAGAAGGGCATCAGCGTCAGGCGCGCGTCCCGGGCCTGGGCCTCGGGCTTGAGGCGCTCGCGCAGCGCCAGAAGCTCGGTGACGTCGAGCTCCTCGCCGTACTGGAAGTGCGGGATCGTGGAGGCCGAGGCGACCATCTTGCGGGCCATGGCGGCGCGGATGCCACGCATCGGCTCCACGCGCACCTCGCCCTGGGCGCTGTTGCGCGCGGGCGCCCGGGCCGGCTCGGCGGGTGACGCCGCGGCGGGCGACGCTTCCGCGCTGGTCGTCTCGCCGCGCGCCAGGAAGGCCTGGATGTCCTCCTTCAGCACCCGGCCCTGCTTGCCGGAGCCCGGCACCTGCTCCAGGCGCAGCCCGTGCTCGCGCAGCAGGCGTCGCACCGCAGGGCTCGCCGGGATCCGCCCGTGGGGCCCCTGCCCGCCGGTCTCGCGGGTCACCGGGCCAGACGACGCTTCCGTCCTGGCCGCCTGTGGGGCCCGCGGGGTCGACGCGGCGGGCTCGGACGACGCCTGCTCGCCCACCGGCTCGCCATCGGCGGGTTCATAGGCGAACAGTGGCGCGTGCACCTTGGCGATCTCGCCCTTGGGCACGTGGAGCTTCGCCACGCGCCCCGCCTCGGGGGCGGTGATCTCCATCATGGCCTTGTCGGTCATCACGTCGACGACCGGCTGGTCCTCCTCGATGGTCTCTCCCTCCTTGATGCGCCACTCCACCACCTCGCACTCGACGATCCCCTCGCCGAGGTCCGGCAGGATAAAGTCCTTGGCGGCGGCGCTGGCGGTCGCGGCCGGGCGGGCGCCCTCCTGCGGATCGGCCGGCGCGGGCGTAGCCTGGTTCTCCGGCTCATCGCGCTGCTGCTCGGACGCCTGAGCCTCGGGAGACGCGGCCGTCTCGCCCTGCGCCTCGTAGGCGAACAGCGGCGCATGCACCTTGGCGATCTCGCCCTTGGGCACGAAGAGCCGGGTCACCCGGCCCGCCTCGGGGGCGGTGATCTCGACCAGCGCCTTGTCGGTCATCACCTCGACCACCGGCTGGTCCTCCTCGATGACGTCACCCTCCTGGATGCGCCACTCCACCACCTCGCACTCCACGATACCTTCGCCGATATCGGGCAGCTTGAACTCTGTCATCTTGTCTCTCCTGTCCTGGATCCGGTCGTCAGAAATTCACGCTTGCGCGGATGGCCTCGACGATCTTCAGGTGATCCGGCAGGTACTCCTTCTCCAGGGTCAGCGGGAAGGGCGTATCCAGGCCGGTCACCCGGGCGATGGGCGATTCCAGGTACAGGAAGCAGCGCTCCTGGATGGCCGCGGCGATCTCGCCGGCGAAGCCCCCGGTGCGCGGTGCCTCGTGGGTGATGACCAGCCGGCCGGTCTTGAACACCGACTCGGCCACGGTCTCCTGATCCCAGGGCAAGAGGCTTCTCAGGTCGATCACCTCGCAGGAGATGCCGTCCTTCTCGGCGAGCTCCACGGCGCGCTCGATCACCTCCATCTGGGCGCCCCAGCCCACCAGGGTCACGTCGCTGCCCTCCTTGGTCACCTCGGCCTCGCCGATGGGCAGCTGGTAGTCCTCCTCCGGCACCTCGCC
>JAWWBV010000490.1:0-2564 GCA_033720795.1 Halomonas sp.
CACGGTTGCGTGCGTGCGGTAGGCGTCTTGTCATCGTTATGTGCCTTACGATCAGTCTTGGCCGAATTCGCGGGGTGCGCAAACGCTGCCTTGGTCTAATACATAGGACTGATCGATAGTCCGGACCAATGGGGCGGCCGTCGCCGCGCGGGCCGTCATCCCGGGCGCTCATCGGAACGCGTCTCGGCGTCTTCGGTGATGTCGGTGTCCGAGGCGGTGTCGGGCGCCTCCGGCGGTGTGTCTCGGGCGTCGCGTTCGTCGCTGTCCATGCCTCGTGGCGACGCCTCCTCCGGCGCCTCGTCTTGCGCCACCTCGTCATCGGCCTCGACCTCACGGCGGGTCCACTGGCGCAGCCGCTCGGCCACGTCGTCGGCCAGCGGCTTCAGCTTTGCCCGGAAATCATCGTCGTAGTCATCGAGCCCGTCACGAACGCCGTAGTGGCTGGCGGCGAAGAGCCGGCGCAGGGCACGTTTGCGAAGTCCCGCGCTGACCCCCGAGACCAGGTAGGCCTTGATGTCGCTGCCCGGCGCCAGGGTGTCGGGATCGGGCAGGGTATGATCGAGGCTGCCCGGCTCGGGCGCCTGAGCGGCGTCCTCCTCACCGATGTCCCGTCGATTGTCGGCCTCGCGACTCGAGGCTGGCCGATCGTCCTCGACGGAAGTGGCCGTCGCCGGTGAGATCGGAGTTTCCCGCGTCTCGCTCCGCTTGAGGCGCGACCAGCGCTCCAGGCGACTCATGACTCGGCCTCCCGGGCGCGCCCGGCGCCCTTGCGCTTCTTCTTGCGCCCCTCCTCGGGGGCCTCGCCGTGATGGGCGAGATAGGCCTCGAGCCAGGCCTGAAGGGCCAGCGGCATGTCGACCTCGAGCACGCGATGCTCGCCGTCGAGCCAGCCGGCGGCGACGTCCTGGCTGGCGGTGATGGCATCGGGCCGGGGCGCGGCGCCCGCCTCGCCGGCGCGCACGAACAGCCGCGGCGTGCGGCTGGTCAGGTTGAAGCGGTAGGCCGCGCGCTCGGTCATGTAGAGCTGCAGGTCCAGCCGCCAGGGGCCGGCGTCGCCGGGGGCGAGGTCCGCGATGCGCCAGCGGGTCGTGGCAAAGCCCTTGATGGTGAGCGGCTCGTCGACGAGCTCGAAGCTCAGGGGACGCGTGCTGCTGATCGACGCCATGGGTCAGTCTCTCCGGGGCCGGGCGGGGTGGGGACGTCTAGTGCGATAGGTCGTCATCACACGTCGACCTCTGCCGATGGCAGAGAGTGCCGACTACACCAATAGTACAGAAATATCTGATATTAATGACACTGGCGAAGGTCAACGAACCTCTACCCAGTAAAGACAGCGCCGGTCGAGAGTGCCATCATCGAGCTTCAACGTTCTGTCGAGGAGCCGTGGATGCACGACATCAGCCTGAGCCGGGCACGCCTGCCCGCCACCCTGGAGATCGAGGTGCTCGACGAGTTCGGCGAGGCGAAGCGCCAGGCGATCGCCGCGGAACGGGCCCTCACCGTCTACCTGAACAAGCGCGAGATCGTCACGCTGATGACGCTCGGGGCCGACCCGGAGGCGCTGGTGGTGGGCTACCTGCGCAATCAGGGACTGCTCGGGGAGGCCCGGGACCTGCAGGCGGTGCAGGTGGACTGGGAGGTCGAGGCGGCGGCGGTCGTGACCCGTCGCCTGCCGGAGGACCTGGAGGAGCGCCTGGGCCAGCGCACCGTGACCACCGGCTGCGGCCAGGGCACGGTCTTCGGCCGGCTGCTCGAGGCGACCGCCCTTAGCCCGCTGCCGGCCACGGTGATGCGCCAGTCGGTGCTCTACCGGCTGCTGGACAACCTTGGCGCCTACAACGAGACCTATCGCAGCGCCGGCGCCGTACATGGCTGTGCGCTGTGCCGCCAGGACGCGGTGCTCGACTTCGTCGAGGACGTGGGGCGCCACAACGCCGTGGATACCCTGGCGGGGCGCCAGTGGCTCGCCGAGGCCGACAGCAACGAGGCCGACGTCTTCTATACCACCGGGCGGCTCACCTCGGAGATGGTGCTCAAGGTGGCTCAGATGGGCATCGGCGTGCTGGTGTCGCGCTCCGGCGTTACGCAGAAGGGGGTGGAGCTGGCCGAACGCTTCGGCGTGCTGCTGATCGCCCGGGCCAAGGGGCGACACTTTCAGGCCATCCACGGGAAAGGACGGCTCGAGCTCGACGCCGTGCCGACGCGCCGTCCGGGCGACCGGGCTCGAGCGTGAGTCGCACGGGGGCAGGGGCGTCAGTCAGGGTGGGGGTGATGAGGTAAGGGCCGAGCCTCAGGTCGTGCCGTCGCCGCGGGTACAGACCGACAGCACGACGGCATCGGTGTCGCTCGTCGATACCAGGGCGTGGCCCATGGCGCTGTCGAAGTAGATGCTGTCGCCGTCGCTCAGGGAGAGGGGCTCGTAATACTCGGTATAGAGTCGGATCTCGCCCTCGAGCACCATCAGGAACTCCTCGCCGTCATGGCGCACCCACTCGGTGAACTCGTCGAAGGCGCGGGCTCGCACGATGGTCTTGAAGGGGATCATGCGCTTCTGGGCGAGCTCG
>JAWWBV010000491.1:0-2564 GCA_033720795.1 Halomonas sp.
CCCTCCTGGCGGATCTCCGGGTGCATGGGGCAGGTGTAGATCGTGCCGGGGGGCGCCGGTTCGGCGGGGCTGTCGTCGCCCTGGTCGCCCTGCAGGTAGGCGTCAGGATCCCCTTCGAACTTGTGCCGGCACCTGGCGGAGCAGAAGTACCAGGTCTTTCCCCCGTGGGAGGCGCGGTGCTCGGTCCGGTGGGGATCGACCTTCATCCCGCAGACGGGATCGGTCACCTCGTGGGCGTGCTGCTGGGTCATGCTCCCTCCTCCTTGCGGTGACTTCCCTTCGCGTCATGCGAAGGGGCGTGGTGGTCGTCGTCCTGCGCGGGCCGCCGGGCAAGGAACGCGTATTCCGCCACCAGGATGACGGCCATCGCGGCGGCGGCAACGTACAGCACCAGCGGGTCGGTAGTGGCCTTGACCCAGAGGAAGCCAGCCAACACCACCAGGTCGAGGGCGATCGCGGTCAGCAGGATGGCCGGCCGGGCCTTCACCTGCTCGCGCAGATGGCGCAGCACCCCCCAGTGGATGGCGATGTCCATGACCAGATAGAAGATGATGCCCAGGGCGGCGATGCGGCTCAGATCAAAAAATGCCGTCAACAGCAGGCCGAGCACGATGGTATAGACCAGGGTGTGCTTCTGGATGCTGCCCGGCATATGGAAATGACGATGGGGCACCAGCTGCATCTCGGTCAGCATCGCCAGCATCCGCGACACCGCGAACACGCTGGCGATGATGCCGCCGGCCGTGGCCAGCATGGCGAGCAGGACGGTGAACCAGACGGCGGCCTCCCCCAGGGCGGGGCGAGCGGCCGCGGCCAGCGAGTAATCCTGCGTCGCGATGATTTCGGCGAGCGACAGGTTGCTGGCAACGGCGAGGCCCACCAGCGCATAGATCACCACGCACAGGGCGATCGAGACGATGATGGCCCGGCCGACGTTACGGTGTGGGTCGCGAATCTCGGCGCCGCTGTTGGTGATGGTGGTGAAGCCCTTGAAGGCCAGGATGCCGAGCGCGGTGGCCCCCAGGAATCCGGAGACACTGGGCGCCGGCGCCTCGGCTGTCGCCTGGATGCCGATTGCATCGGCGACCAGCACGCCCACCACGCCGAACAGGATGATGCCGCCTATCTTGATGCCCCCCAGCACCGACGCGACGCCCTGGATCAGCTTGTTGGCGGAGAGGTTGATCAGGAAGGCGGCGATCAGCAGGCCCACCCCCCGCGACGGCACCCACAGCGACCGGTTGACGCCATCGAACAGCTCCAGGGTGTAGGAGCCGAAGGTTCTCGCCAGGAAGCTCTGGGCGATCACCATAGAGAAATACATCAGCAGCGCATGGAAGGCGGTGGGCAGCCTGGGCCCGTAGGCCTTGTGGAGGTACATGCCGATACCGCCGGCGGACGGGTAGGCGTTGGACAGCTTGACGTAGGAGTAGGCGCTGAAGCCGACGATCATCGCCGCCGAGAGGAAGGCCAGGGGGAACAGCTCGCCGGTCATCTCGGCCATCTGCCCGGTCAGCGCGAAGATGCCGGCGCCGATCATCACCCCGGTTCCCAGGGCGATGGCCCCGGTGAGCGAGAGGCTGTCGGCCTGATACTCGGGCAATCTATCCATGCACACCTCATCTCGTCATGGGACGCGGCACCGCCCGCGTCCGAATGACCCGCGTGGCCGCCGACACGCCCGGGCGATGTTCCCACCTCGACATGCGATACCCCCCATCATCGACGACCGGGGCGGCTTCGCGTCACAGGATGAGCGACTTCAGGGGCATCCACAGCCCCATGCCGATCATGACCAGGTTCTCGGTCAGCGAGACGAAGCCCAGGGGAACGTTGCTGTTGCCGCCGACGCAGGCGCACTTCAGCTCGCGCTTGTCGAGATAGACGGCCTTGAAGACCGAGACGGCGCCCACCGTGCCGATGAACAGCGCCAGGGGGGCGGCGAGCCAGATCAAGGCGCCGGCCAGCATCAGCACCCCGGCCAGGGTCTCGGCGAAGGGGTAGACGTAGCCGTAGCGGACGTGGCGCTGGGCAAGCAGGTCGTAGTTGAGGAACATGGTGCTGAAGCTTTCGACGTCCTGCAGCTTCTGGAGCCCCAGCAGGGCCATGGCGGTGGCGACCGCATACTCCAGCATGCGCCCCGAGACGAGGGTGCCGTCGGCCGTCCAGCTCACCGCCAGGCCGATCAGCAGGGCGGTCGCGAAGATGGCGATGACCGGCTGGTAGCTGGTCTCCTGCTCGCCGGGCACGCGCATGCCGAGATACTCGCGGACCTCCTCGTAGCCCCCCACCCGCGTCTCGCCGATGTAGACCTGGGGCGTGGTGTCGACGCCGGCCTCCTCCTTGAACGCCTCGATCGCCTCGCGCGAGTCGAGGGTATGGTCCTCGACCCGGTAGCCCTTGCGCTGGAGCAGGTCCAGGGTCTTCAGGCCGAACGGGCAGAGGTGCTCGTCGGTCTGCATGCGGTAGAGGCGCGCGGTCTCGAGCGTGGAAGACGATGCCGAAGTAGCGTGGCTCATGATCATCGGTCTCCTTGCCAACACGAAGTGCTCGACGGGGCGCGC
>JAWWBV010000492.1:0-2561 GCA_033720795.1 Halomonas sp.
GAGGCCGAGCTGATCCTCGGCTCGGCCAACTTCACCCGGCGCAACCTGGACGACCTGAACCTGGAGACCAGCGTGCGCCTGGTGGGGCCCGCCGAGACCCGGGCCCTGCTCGACGCGGCGGCTTTCTTCGCGCGTCGCTGGCACTCGACCCCGCAGCGGATCACCAGCGAGCCCTTCGCGGTCCACGATGACGCCTCGACCTGGCAGCGGTGGCGCTATCGGGTCATGGAGGCCACCGGGCTGTCGACGTTCTGATCGCTGAGGGCGCTCGATATTGTGCTTGCACGGGTTGTACCCCTGCCGTGCAGGGCCCAAGCATGGCGGGAATCAATCCACATGGGTCACCGCCTGGCGGCGCGGGTCGATGTGCCAGGCGAGGCCGAGACGGGCGTTGCGCTCCAGCTCGGCGATCACCTGGGCGCCCAGCAGCAGGATGATGGCCCCCACCTCCAGGCTCAGCAGCACCACGACCAGGGTCGCCAGGGAGCCGTAGACCGCATTGACCAGCGAGATGTTGGCGAAGTAGAAGACCAGCAGGAAGCGCACGCCCTCCCACAGCAGGGCGGCGACGAAGCCGCCCACCACCGCCCGGCGCAGGGCGATGGTGACCACCGGCAGCACCTTGTAGATGGCGCTGAACAGCAGGAAGACGCCGAGGAAGCTGGTCAGGTTGAGCATCGGCTCGGAGAGCCCGGCCAGGGGGAGGTCACGGCCGAACAGGGCCAGCCACAGCGCATTCATCGAGCTGACCAGGCTGACCAGCAGGGTCAGGGCGAGCAGGCCCGCCCCGAGCACCACCATGAAGGCGTAGGGCAGCGCCACCGAGACCCAGAGGCGACGATGGGGGTGGTGGGTGTCGGGCGCGTGGAAGATGATCGCCAGGGCATCCTCGAGCATGCGAAAGGCGAAGGAGCTGAACAGCAGCAGCACCGGGAAGCCCAGGATGCCGATCACGTCGCGGGAGTCGAGCAGGGTGCGCACGGCGTCGAGCAGCACCTCCGCGTGGGCGGGCGCCAGGTGGCGCGCCTGGATGGAGAGCACCTCGAGCAGGTGCTGCTGGTCCACCACGCCGGCCAGCAGCACGACCATCAGGGCGAACAGCGGCACGATGGAGAGCAGGATGTTGTAGCCGACCCCGCCGGCCAGCAGGATGCCGCGGTTGCGCAGGAAGGCGCACAGCACGCGCCACAGGAACTGCAGCGTCAGCGGCAGCAGGGCGAGGAGCGACTGCCGGGGGGCTTCGGGGGGTGACGTCATCGGGGCTGCCGTGCCAGTGTGCCTGCGTCATCATAGGCGTATCCTTCGCGCCTGGGTCAAATGTTCGGCGGCGATCGCGTCGGCGGACGCCCCGTCATCGAGGAGACGCACGACATGGAACCGCAACACCGCCCTGATCCCCGCCCCGCGAAGCGTCGCGGCCGGCTCGAGCGACGCTTCGAGGCCTTCCTGTGGCACTCGCGGCTGATGGTGCTGATGGCCGTGATCCCGGCGCTGCTGGGGGCGCTGGCGCTGTTCGTCATCGCCAGCCTGGACGTGCTCTCGGTCCTGGCCGATACCTGGCGGCACTACCTCGGCGGCGGCGAGGACATCCACAAGACGGTGGTCACCGACATCATCGTGGCCGTGGACATCTACCTGATCGCCCTGGTGCTGATGATCTTCTCGCTGGGCGTCTACAAGCTCTTCGTCTCGCGCATCGAGCCCGCCGAGGGGCGCGACCCCCACCACCCCTTCAACGTCAGCTCCCTCGACCAGCTCAAGGACAAGATCGCCCGGGTGGTCATACTCGCCGTGATCATCGAGTTCTTCCGTGCGGTGGTGGGGATCAGCTTCGACACCCCGCTCGATGCGATCTACCTGGCGCTCTCGGTGCTGGCCCTGGCGCTGGCGCTCTACCTGATGGCGCTGGCGCACAAGCAGGAGTGACCCCGGCGCGAGGCACGCCGGGGCGACGGCGTGGCAAGTCGTCGGCGGCCCGCGCATAATGCGCGCTTTCGGCGCCGTTCCGGTGGCCGAGCCATTCCCGTGACAGCGAGACAGCATGGCCAAATTCGAAGAGATCGGCATCGCGAGCATTCCCGGTCAGGGCACCCAGCTGCGCTTGCTGCAGCGCAACGACGAGTTCTCCATCCGCATCGTCGGCGCCCCGGGCGACCTGATGAACACGCGCCTGCACGGCTCCGAGGACGCCCTGGGGGAGCTCGCCTGCCGGCGTGTCGCCGGGCGTCCCGGGGCGCGCGTGCTGGTCGGCGGCCTGGGCATGGGCTTCACCCTGGCGGCCGCCCTGGCGGCGCTCGGCGAGGATGCCGAGGTGGTCGTCGCGGAGCTGGTCCCCGGCGTGGTGGAGTGGAATCGCGGCCCGCTCGGGGCGGCCGCCGGGCGCCCCCTCGACGATCTCCGTACGCGAGTGAGCCTGGGCGACGTGGGCGAGCTGCTGCGCGCCGAGCCCGGCGGTTTCGACGCCATCATGCTCGACGTGGACAACGGCCCCGAAGGGCTGACGCGGCGCGAGAACGACTGGCTCTATTCGCCCCGGGGGCTCGCCGCGGCCCAGCAGGCCC
>JAWWBV010000493.1:0-2556 GCA_033720795.1 Halomonas sp.
AGCACCTTCTTCAGGGCGTGGAAGATCTCGGCGCCCATGCGCAGGCCTTCGCGGAAGCTCGGCGCGCCCACCGGCTGGATCATGAACTCCTGGATGTCGACGTTGTTGTCGGCATGCTCGCCGCCGTTGAGGATGTTCATCATCGGCACCGGCATCAGGTAGCGTCCCGGCTGGCCGTAGAGCTCGGCGATGTGGGCATAGAGCGGCACGCCCTTGGCGGTGGCGGCGGCCTTGGCGGCGGCCAGGGAGACGGCCAGGATGGCGTTGGCGCCCAGCGTGGCCTTGTTGTCGGTGCCGTCGAGCACCCGCATGGCATCGTCCAGACCGTGCTGGTCGCAGGCATCCATGCCGATCAGGCGCTCGCGGATCGCGGTATTGACGGCCTCCACGGCCTTCAGCACCCCCTTGCCCAGGTAGCGACTCTTGTCGCCGTCACGCAGCTCCAGAGCCTCGCGGGAGCCGGTGGAGGCGCCGCTCGGGGCGCACGCCACGCCGATGGCGCCGCTCTCCAGGCGCACTTCGGCCTGGACGGTTGGATTGCCACGTGAGTCCAGCACCTCGAGGGCGCGGATGTCGACGATATGGGTCATCTTGTTGGTCCTTGTCGTGTCAGCGTTGGGAAGAATCAGGAAATCTCGAGCGGTGCGAATCCCTTGACCAGGTCATCGAGGGCCTTCAGCTGGACCAGGAAGGGCTCCAGGCGATCCAGCGGCAGGGCGCAGGGGCCGTCGCACTTGGCGTTGTCCGGGTCGGGATGGGCCTCGAGGAAGAGCCCCGCCAGGCCCACCGCCACGCCGGCGCGCGCCAGCTCGGCGACCTGGGCGCGTCGCCCATCGGCGCTGTCGGCCCGGCCGCCCGGGCGCTGCAGGGCGTGGGTGACGTCGAAGAAGACGGGGTAGCCCGTCTGCTTCATGTCGCCGAAGCCCAGCATGTCGACGATCAGGTTGTTGTAGCCGAAGCTCGAGCCGCGCTCGCAGAGCAGCAGCTTGTCGTTGCCGGCCTCCTCGCACTTGCGCAGGATATGGCGCATCTCGTGGGGGGCCAGGAACTGCGGCTTCTTGATGTTGATCACCGCCCCGGTCTCGGCCATGGCCACCACCAGGTCGGTCTGGCGGGCCAGGAAGGCCGGCAGCTGAATGATGTCGGCGACCTCGGCCGCCGGCGCGGCCTGCCAGGGCTCGTGCACATCGGTGATGATCGGCACCCCGAAGCGCTCCTTCACCTCGGCCAGGATCGCGAGCCCCCGGTCGAGGCCCGGGCCGCGGAAGGAGTGGATGGAGCTGCGGTTGGCCTTGTCGAAGCTCGCCTTGAAGACGTAGGGCATGCCGAGCCTGCCGGTCACCTCGACGTAGGTCTCGGCCACCTCGAGGGCCAGCTCGCGGGACTCCAGCACGTTCATGCCGCCGAGCAGCATCAGCGGCCGGTCATTGCCGGCCTCGAGGCCGGCAATGCCGATGTGACGCTCGGGGGTCTCGCCTTTCGATGCCGACATCGACCTCACTCCTGGTGGACGGACTGGGCACGCGTGCGTGCCGTCTTGTGCTCCAGCGCCGCGCTGACGAAACCGGTGAACAGCGGATGGCCGTCACGGGGCGTGGAGGTGAACTCGGGGTGGAACTGGCAGGCGACATACCAGGGGTGATCGGCGAGCTCGACCACCTCCACCAGGGAGTTGTCGACGCTCTTGCCGGAGACCACCAGGCCCGCCTGCTCGAGCTCGCCGATGAACTGGTTGTTGACCTCGAAGCGATGGCGGTGGCGCTCGACGATCTCGTCGCTGCCGTACGCCTCACGGGCCTTGCTGCCGGCCTTGAGCTGGCAGACCTGGCCGCCCAGGCGCATGGTGCCGCCCAGGTCCGAGGCCTCGTCGCGCAGCTCGACCTTGCCTTCGGGGCTCAGCCACTCGGTGATCAGGCCCACGACCGGGTGCTGGGTCTCGTGGGTGAACTCGGTGGAGTCGGCGTCGTCCCAGCCGGCCACGTGGCGCGCGAACTCGATCACCGCCACCTGCATGCCGAGGCAGATGCCGAGGTAGGGGATGTCGTTCTCGCGGGCGAAGCGGGCGGTGGCGATCTTGCCCTCGACGCCGCGCTCACCGAAGCCGCCGGGCACCAGGATGGCGTCCTTGCCGGCCAGGCGCTCGGTGCCGTGGTGCTCGATGTCCTCGGAGTCGATGTAGTCGACGTTGACCTTGATGCGCGACTGGATGCCGGCATGGATCAGCGCCTCGTTGAGCGACTTGTAGGCGTCGAGCAGCTCCATGTACTTGCCGACCATGGCGATGTTGACCGACTTCAGCGGGTTGAGCTTGGCGTCGAGCACCTTCACCCACTCGCCGAGGTCCGCCTCGCCGGGCTCGAGGCGCAGCTTGTCGCAGACGATGTCGTCGAGGCCGTGCTCGTGGAGCATCAGCGGGATGCGGTAGATGGTGTCGGCATCCTGCAGCGGGATGACCGCCCGCTCCTCGACGTTGGTGAACAGCGCGATCTTGCGCCGCTCGCTCTCCTCGAGCTCCACCTCGCTGCGACAGATCAGGATGTCCGGCTGGATGCCGAT
>JAWWBV010000494.1:0-2554 GCA_033720795.1 Halomonas sp.
CCCGACGAGCTGGCCCGCCTGGCCGAGCAGGGCGAGGTCGGCGGCCCCGGGCGACTGCTGCTGGTGGACGAGGCGGCGGCGATCCCCGCCCCCCTGCTGGGGCGCTGGCTCGAGGCCTTCCCGCGGATCGCCTTCGCCACCACCGTGCACGGCTACGAGGGCTCGGGGCGCGGCTTCGCGCTGCGCTTTCGCGAGCGCCTCGAGCGCCAGGCGCCCGACTTTCGCGAGTGCCACCTGGCCGCGCCGATCCGCTGGGCGCCGGACGATCCCCTCGAGGCGCTCACCGCCCGCCTGCTGCTGCTGGACGCCGAGCCGAACGCGGCCTTGCCCGGCGACGGGCCGCTCGTCTCGCAGCGCCTGGATCGCGACCTCCTGGCCCAGGATGAGCCGCGGCTGCGGGCGCTGTTCGGCCTGCTGGTGCAGGCCCACTATCGCACCACCCCCGCCGACCTACGCCGGCTGCTGGACGGCCCGGGGGTGAGCGTCTCCGTTCTCGAGGCGGGCTCGGCCCTGCAGGGGGTGGCGGTGTGCGGCGACGAGGGCGGCTTCTCGGCCGAGCTCGCCGAGCGGGTGGCGCGGGGCGAGCGGCGCCCGCGCGGCCACCTGCTGGCCCAGTCGCTGGCCGCCCATGCCGGGGAGCGCGAGGCGCTGACCGCGCGCCTGCGACGGGTGCTGCGCATCGCCGTGCCCGCCGGCCGGCGCCGCCGGGGCGGCGGCCGGCGCCTGCTCGATGACGAGCTCGCGCGGGCCCGGGACGAGGGCGTCGATCTGCTGGGGGCGAGCTTCGGCGCCGAGCCCGGGCTGCTGGCATTCTGGCGCGCGGCGGGTTTTCGCGCCGTGCGCCTGGGGCTGACCCGGGAGACCGCCACCGGCGAGCACGCGCTGATGGTGGTGCGACCTACCAGCGCGGCCGGCGAGGCGCTCGCCGCGCGGCTCGAAGCGCGCCTCCACCGCCAGCTGCCCGGCCTGCTGGCCTTCGAGCTGGCCGAGCTCGAGCCCGCGGTGGCCCTCGCCGTGCTCGCCGAGGGCCCGGCGGCCCTCCTCGATGCGGCGGACCGGCGCGACCTCGAGGACGTGGCCTTCGGCCATCGCGAGCCGGCCCTCGCGCGCCCGGCGATCCAGGCGCTGGTGCGGCGCCGCGCCAGGGCCCGCGAGGAGGAACCTGAAGAAGAGGGCGACGAGGCGCTGGAGGCGCTGGCGGCCTGGGCCTTCCAGGGGCGCGAGGCGAGCTGGCTGGCGCCGCGCCTGGGCGTCACCGGCAGGAAGGGCGTCCAGGCCTGGCTGCGCGAGGCCGTGGCGCGCCTTCACCAACGCGACGGCGGACTTTCCCCCGCCGAGACCGGGCGGTAGAGTGCCCGCATTCCCTGTCGGACAGAGGCCCCATGAACGCACATCTCGAGCAGCTCTCGCCCCGGCCCCTGTGGCGCCATTTTCGCACCCTGTGCAACACGCCGCGCCCCTCCGGCCATGAGGCCGCCCTGGTGGCGACCCTCGAGCGCTGGGCCGACGGCCTGGGCCTGGCCCACGACCGCGACGCCTTCGGCAACCTGCGCATCCGCAAGCCCGCCACCCCCGGCCATGAGCAGGCGCCCGGCGTGATCCTGCAGGGGCACCTGGACATGGTGGCCCAGGCCAACGCCGACCACCCCCACGACTTCACCCGCGATCCCATCGACACCCACGTGGTCGACGGCTGGCTGCACGCCCGCCACACCACCCTGGGCGCCGACAACGGCCTCGGCGTGGCGGCGGCGCTGGCGATCCTCGAGGACGATACCCTGGTGCACGGCCCGCTGGAGGCGCTCTTCACCCTGGAGGAGGAGTCCTCCATGGGCGGCGCCCTGAACCTGGCCGAAGGCTGGCTCGAGGGCCGGGTGCTGCTCAACCTGGACTCCGAGGATCGCGGCCAGGTCTACGTCGGCTGCGCCGGCGGCGCCGACGTCATCGTCGACGCCCAGCTGCCCACCGCGCCGCCGGCGGACGGCGAGGCGGCGTTCTCGCTCGCGCTCACCGGGCTCTCCGGCGGCCACTCCGGCATCGATATCCACAAGGGGCGCGGCAACGCCAACCGGCTGCTGGTCAGGGCGCTGCGCGCCCTGGAGCCCCTCGGGGCGCGGCTGGCCGACTACCACGGCGGCACCCTGCGCAACGCCCTGCCCCGGGAGGCCTTCGCCACCCTGCTGCTGCCAAAGGAGGAGCTCGCCGATGCCCGGGCCCGGGTGGCGGCGCTCGAGGACGAACTGCGCGCCGAGCTCGCCGGCGTCGACGAGGGGCTCGCGCTCTCCCTCGCGCTCGCCGACGCGCCGCCGGACGAGGCCCTGACCGCCGAGGCCAGCCACCTGCTGGTGCGGGCCCTGCACGTGGCACCCTGCGGCGTCGAGCGGATGAGCGTCGCGCTGCCCGGGGTGGTGGAGACCTCCAACAACCTCGGGGTGGTCAGCCTCTCTGCCGGGCGCTTCCACCTCTGCGCCCTGGTGCGCTCGCTGCGCGACAGTGCCACGGCGGACATCGCCGATCGCTTCCGCGCGCTGTTCGAGCTGATCGGCGCCCGCAC
>JAWWBV010000495.1:0-2550 GCA_033720795.1 Halomonas sp.
GACGCGCGCTTCGCGCTGCCCTTCACCCGGCTGGGGCTGGTGCCGGAGGGCGGCAGCAGCCTGCTGCTGCCGGGGCTGGTCGGCCATCCGCGCGCCTTCGAGTGGCTGGTGATGGGCGAGCCCTGCGACGCCGAGGAGGCCCGGCGCCTGGGGCTGGTCAACGCCGTCCTGCCCGGTGAGGCGCTGGACGCGGCCGTCGAGCGCTACCTGACGCGGCTGCTGGCGCTGCCCCAGGCCGCGGTGTGCCAGAGCAAGGCACTGCTGCGCGCCCCGCGCCGAGAGGCGCTGGCCGAGGTGATGCGCGAGGAGCTCGCCGCCTTCGCCGAGCGCCTCGAGAGCCCCGAGGCCCAGGCGGCACTGCGGAGCATGCTGGAGAAACGGCGCTAGGCCGGCACCTGTCAGATACTCGACACCGGACCCTATCTCGACACCGGAGACGAAAAAGGGCGACGCCGCGGCGTCGCCCTTTTTCGTGCCTTCCTCTCGGCCAAAAAAAACCCACCGATCGCGTCGGTGGGAAATACAGCACCACGTCAATGTACGGGAATCAGAAGGCCTTCTTGACCACCAGGGAGACGATGTCGCGGTCGGTCAGCAGGCGCTGGGACTCGGGATCCTCGGTCTCGGCGCCGCCGAAGAAGGCGTTGTAGGTCAGGCCGGCCTGCAGGCCGGTGGGACGATGGGTGAAGTTGGCGCTGACGCTGGCGCGCTTGTCGCCCTCGCCGCCGACGCCGCCGGTCAGGGTGCGGCCGCTGATCTGCTGGGAGTAGCTGATCGGCACGCTGAGGTCCCAGGCCTCGCTGATGCCCGGGTAGCTCAGTGACAGGGTGGTGGCGAAGGCCAGGCCGTGATCGGAGAAATAGAGCTCATCGGTCTCCGGGGCCATCGTCTCGGGCAGGGCCTCGGTGCCCTCGAGCCGCCGGGCGTCGGCGTCCAGCACGTTCACATAGGCCACCTCGGCGAGCAGCAGCGCGCTGTCGGCGAACGGCGTGCGGCCGATGTTGTACATGGTGTTGAGGTTGGCCTGCAGGATCTCCGCCCGGGTGGGGGAGGCGATGGTGCTGTAGCCGTCGCGGCCCATGATCTGCGTGCTGACCAGCGTCGGTGCCCCATCCTTGTAGGAGAGCTCGCCGGCGATCGAGGCCTTGCCCATGGCGGTGGTGAAGGTGGCGCCGATCAGGTCGACGTCGTCGAAATAGCGCACCCGATAGCTGTTCTCCAGGGGATTGATATCGGTGAGCGGAATGCGGTCGTGGTAGTTCAGGTAGTAGAGGCCCACCTCGGTGTTGAGGCTCAGCCGGTAGCGGGCGCCCACGCCCCACTGGCCGAAGTCGTCCGGCTCGTCGGTGCCCTCGCGAACCCCAAAGGAACAGCTGCCACCGATAAAGGGCCCGAGGCACTCGCCGCCCCGGCCGACCACGTCGCTGGAGCTCAAGTAGGCGCCGGGCTCGGGAACGATGGTGCGGTGCCAGCCGTACTGGGCATGGGCAAGCAGCGAGAGGTCGTTGCCGATCTGCATCTGCATCGACACCTGATCCTCGGGGAGCAGGATGTCCTTGACCTCGGTGCCGGCGATGTCCGACTTGGTGCCGTCCACCGGCCCCTGGGCGATGGAGATACTGGGCAGGAACAGCGCCTCGCCCCAGGAGACGACCTGCTTGCCCACGCGGAAGTTGGCCAGCACGTCGTCGCCGAAGGTCTGGGTGGTGTAGCCGTAGAAGTCGAGCAGCCGCGAGTAGCCGCCGTGATAGCGCTCGGCCGCGTCGGTGAACTCCCCCGGGTCGCCGGCATAGTTGACCGGGCCGTCGTTGGCGGTGGAGCCGTGATAGACGTCGTCGTAGAAGGTGCTGGCCGAGGCCACGAACCCGGTACGGCCCTTGTAGAGCCGCGACTCCACCAGCAGGCTCAGCCGGTTGGAGGTCAGGTCGCCCTGGTCAAAGTTGTTGTTGCCGTCGTTGCCGCTGGTATAGGCCTCGAGCTCGGGGTCGCGGTCCTCGAGGCGCGAGGAGAGGGTATAGGTGGCGGTGGCCTGCCAGTCCAGGTTCACGCCGCCGCCCAGGTCGACGGTCTCGCCGGCCAGTGCCGCGGGCGAGACGCTGGCGGCCATGATGGCGGTCGCGAGGGGGTGAGCACGAAGCGTTCGGAGCATTGTCATTGTTCTTCCCTTGCCTGAATGAGGTGTCGTGTCGCCGATGAAGAGGCAGCGATCAGGGTCGCCATTCCGTTGGCGGTCGGCCTCCCGCGCTGCGATCTATCGCCGCATGGCGCCTCGTCGGCTGACGCTTGACGGGAGGAAAGGAGACCGGGTCCTGGGGGGAGGCCAGGCGGTGCCTGGCCTCCCCGGGCCTTGAAGGATCAGAAGCTGTTAGCGCGCAGCGAGGCGGGCGTGAACATGTCGGGCGTCAGCTGGCCGCGATTGAGAATCGGGCCCTTGTCCAGATCCTGGAAGAGGTTGTAGGCGACGTAGCCGCCGGAACTCAGGTCCTGATAGAAGCTGGTGCCGGCATGGAAGGCGTCGACGTCCGGCAGGTAGTAGTAGTTGACGTAGCC
>JAWWBV010000496.1:0-2550 GCA_033720795.1 Halomonas sp.
CATCGTCGACGTCGATCAGCAGCGGCTTGTGCTCGAGGCCGGCCACCGCGGCCTCGATCACCTCCGCGAACTCGGGGTCGACCAGCACGGCCTGGGCCTCGCCGTGGTCGAGCATGGAGGGGATGGCCTCGGCGTCGAGGCGAATGGTGAGGGTATTGAGCACGCAGCCCGCCAGCGGCACGCCGAAGTGCGCCTCGAACATCGCCGGCACGTTGGGCAGCATGGCGGCCACGGTCTGGCCGGGCTGGATGCCGCGACGCGCGAGCGCCGAGGCGAGGCGCCGGCAGCGCGTCCAGGTCTCGGCCCAGCTGCGGCGGATCTCGCCGTGCACCACCGCCGGGTAGTCCGGATAGACGCTGGCGCTGCGCTCGATGAAGGTCAGCGGCGAGAGCGCCACGTGGTTGGCCGGCGTCTGGGGCAGGCCCTGCTCGAAGATGCTCTGGGTCATGATGGGCTCCACGGAGGTTCCGGTGGGTCGCCACCGGCGCGAGGCCGGCGACGAAGAGGCTCACTGTTCGGGATTCACTGGGCGCCGGGCTCGAAGGCGACGAGGCTCTCCATGCCGGCCTCGATCACCGAGCGCTGGGCGCGGCCCACGGGGAGCCACTGGCGAATGGCGAAGTCGGCGCTCCCGAGCTTGGCGACATAGAAAGGGTCGTCGCTGCCCGCCTGGCGGGCGGCGGTGGCCGCCAGCGCCGAGCGCCCCATCTGCCAGGCGCAGAGCACGTGGCCGGCGAGGCTCAGGAAGGGGGTGGCGTAGGCCTGGACGGCGTCGGGGCCGCGCTCGGGATCACTGCCCTGCTCGAGCAGCACGGCCAGCGCCGCGGTGAGGTCGGCGGCGCCGGCGGCGAGCGCCTCGCCGAGTGGCGCCAGCCCGGGGGCGGCACAGAGCGCCCGGGCGGTGCCCTCCACCTCGTCGATCAGTCCCCCCAGCGCCCGGCCGCCGTCGCGCTGCAGCTTGCGCCCGGCCAGATCCAGGGCCTGAATGCCGTTGGTGCCCTCGTAGATGGGGGCGATGCGCGCGTCGCGCAGCAGCTGGGCGGCGCCGGTCTCCTCGATGAAGCCCATGCCGCCGTGGACCTGCACGCCGAGCGAGGCGATCTCCACGGCCTGGTCGGTGGAGAAGGCCTTGACCACCGGGATCAGCACCTCGGCCCGCGCCTGGGCGGCCTCACGCTCGCCCGCGTCCGCGGCGTGGCGTGCCACGTCGAGCTGGGCGGCGCAGTAGAGGGCGAGCGCGCGCAGCGCATCGGTGCGGGCGCGCATGGAGAGCAGCATGCGCCGCACGTCCAGGTGATCGCCGATGGGGCACTCGCCCCCGCCGCGGTGCGCCGGGCGCCTGCCCTGCACGCGCTCCAGGGCGTAGGCGAAGGCGTGCTGGCAGGCCCGTTCGGCCACGCCGATGCCCTGCACGCCCACCTTGTGGCGCGCCTCGTTCATCATGGTGAACATGTGGTTGAGGCCGCGCCCCTGCTCGCCCACCAGGTAGCCGATGGCGCCGGCGTTCTCGCCGAAGCTCAGGGTGCAGGTCGGCGAGCCGTGGATGCCCAGCTTGTGCTCGAGGGAGGCGCAGGTGACGTCGTTGCGCTCGCCGAGCGAGCCGTCGTCGTTGACCAGGAACTTGGGCACCAAAAACAGCGAGATCCCCCGGTTGCCCTCGGGCGCATCGGGGGTGCGCGCCAGCACCAGGTGCAGGATGTTCTCGGCGGCGTCGTGCTCACCCCAGGTGATGTAGATCTTCTGGCCGAAGAGCCGATAGCTGCCGTCCTCCTGGGGCACGGCGCGGGTGCGCACCTTGGAGAGATCGGAGCCGGCCTGGGGCTCGGTGAGGTTCATGGTGCCGGTCCAGCTGCCCTCGACCAGCTTCGGCAGGTAGCGGGCCTGCTGCTGCTCGCTGCCGTGGTGGGCCAGCGCCTCGATGGCGCCGGCGGTGAGCATCGGGCAGAGCCCGAGGGCCATGTTGGCGCCGTGGAGCATCTCCTGCACGGCGCTGGCCACCACCTCGGGCAGGCCCTGGCCGCCCCGTGCCTCGCTGACGCCGATGCCGTTCCAGCCGCCCTCGGCGTAGGCGCGGTAGGCCTCGATGAAGCCGTCGGGCACGCTGACCGAGCCGTCCTGGCGGCGAACGCAGCCCTGGCGGTCACCGCTGGCGTTGAGCGGGGCCCAGACGTCGCCGGCGAGTTTCGCCGCCTCCTCGAGCACCGCCTCGACCAGATCGGGGCTGGCCTCCTCGAAGCCGGGCAGGGCCAGCGAGCCGTGCTCGAGCAGTTCCTCCAGCACGAAGCGAAGGTCGCGGACGGGAGCGGCATAGGGGGTCATGGAGCACCTCTGGGAAAAATGATAGCCACGATAGTAGATTCCCTACTTTTCGTTAACCATTATCCCAAGGTCTCAGCACCGCTCAGCGCCCCTCGGCGGGCTCCAGCGCCAACTCGGCCTGGCTCGGCACCCGGTCGGGCTCGGGCTCGTCGAAGTAGGCGATATGCGCCTCGTCCGGCGGCGGCGGACCCACCAGGGCTTCCGCCACCTCCACCTCGGGCACGGCGTCGG
>JAWWBV010000497.1:0-2542 GCA_033720795.1 Halomonas sp.
CCGTTCTGCATCAGCGCCAGCAGCCAGCAGGCCACCAGGTAGACGCCCAGCGCCTTGCCGCCCTTCTTGAGCAGCGCCAGGCTGCCGCCGAGGCCCACGGTGGTGAAGAAGGCGATCATCAGCGGGCTCTGCATCGCGGTGTCGAGCTCGAAGGTGACGAGGCCCAGGTCGCGCAGCAGCCAGGCCAGCAGGGCGAAGCCGAAGCCGCCGACCACCGGCGTGGGGACGCAGAAGTGTTCCAGCCACTTGAGCCGGCGCTTGAGGCCGGCCCCGAGCGCGAGCAATAGCAGGGCCAGTGCCGTGGTGGTCACGGCATCCAGGGAGAAGTGCATGGCGATGCTCCGTTCTTACTGCCGCCAGGTGGCGGTCCGGTTGGTTGTTGCCGCTATGGGGCGGTTTGGATCAGGAAAGAGCCATCAGCGGGCGAGCCGCTCCACCAGGCGCGCCGCGACGCGGGCGGTGCGCGACTCGGTGTCCAGGCGCGGATTGAGTTCGGCCACGTCGACCATCGGAAGCGCCGTGCGTGCCGCCAGGTAGTCGATGACGTCCTCGACGAAGGCGATCTCGATGCCCCGGGCCGCGGGGGCACTGACGCCCGGCGCGATCCAGCCGGGCAGGGTGTCCAGGCAGATCGTCAGGTAGACCATGTCGACCCGGGCCAGCAGGCGATCCAGCGCGCCCTTGACCTCGGGGCTCGCGATGGAGCGGCAGGCGTCGTCCAGCACCCACTCGACGCCCAGCGCCTCGGCACGCTCGAACAGCGCCTCGGTGTTGCCGGTCCGGCTGACGCCGAGGCAGGTGTAGCGGAACTCGATGCCTTCGCGCTCGCAGAGCTCGGCGCACTGGCGAAACGGCGTGCCGGAGCTGGCCCGCTCGGCCTGGCGCAGGTCGAGGTGCGCGTCCAGGTTGAGGATGCCGATGCGCGGCATGCGCGCCTGCCGGCGGGCGTGCGCGAGCAGCCCGGAGAAGCTGGCGAAGGCGATCTCGTGGCCGCCGCCCAGGCCGATCACCCGGTGGCCCCGGTCGAGCAGGCCGGTCACCCGCGCGGCGAAGGCCTGCTGGGCCTCTTCAAGCTCATCGCCTTGGCAGACCACGTCGCCGGCATCATAGAGCGGCGCCTCGAGGTGATAGGCCAGGTTGGCCAGCTGGCGGCGCAGCGCCAGGGGGCCTTCGCTGGCGCCCACGCGGCCCTTGTTGCGCGCCACGCCGGCATCGGAGCAGAAGCCCAGCAGCGCCCGACCGGGGCGCTCGGCCTCGGCCACCGGACGCACCATCTGGTGCCAGCGGCGCGAGTCGCCGCTCTCTTCGCTGTCGACGCGGCCCTGCCAGGGGTCGATCCGCGTCGCGTGGTCACTCTGCTGCATCACTCGAGGAGTTCTCCCAGTCGCTGTGCACTGTTGCGTGTCTGTTCGGAAAGCCAGGCGGTTCGCTGCCGGGTGCGGGCCTCCGGGGCCATGACGCTGATCACCGCCTTGAGCCGCCCGCGGCCGTTGAAGACCGGGGCGCTCGCGCCCCAGACCCCCTGATCGATCTCGCCGAGGCTGATCGCGACGCCCTCGGCGCGGATCGCCTCGAGACCGGCCAGGGCCTCGTCGCGCTCGGCGTCGGTGCGCAGTGTCAGCGCCATCTCGCGCTCGTCCTCGCCCATGAAGGCGAGCAGCGCCCGGGCGCTGGCGCCCCGGAGCAGCGGCTGCACCTGGCCGCGGTGATAGCAGCAGCGCAGCGGCTGGGGGCTGTCGATCATCTCCACGCAGAGGGCGTGATCGCGCACCGCCATCAGCAGCGCCGAGCTCTCCTGGGTGATGTCGGTCAGCTCCGTGAGCACCGGACGCGCCCACTGCAGCAGGTCGTTGCGCCGCTCGAAGCCCTGCTGCAGGCGCACCGCCTGGGGACCGGGGGCGTAGGTGCCGCCCTCCCGCTCGCTGACCATGCCCCACGCCAGCAGCTGGCGCAGGTGGCGATAGGCGGTCGAGACCGGCTGGCTGGTCAGCTCGGCCAGTGTCTTTACCGTCATCGGCGCACCCTGGTTGGCCAGGCAACACAGCAGCGCCAGCATTCGATCAGAAGGACCCATGGCTCTCACCTCATAATTTGATAAACGATACGCGCAGAATCATGCGATACAAAAAACGCTTATCAATTTATGATAACCCAGCACCCTATACTTTGGTTGTAGATCGGTCGCGACTCGGCCACGCAACCACCCCTCGAGGGACACCTCGAGGGGTGGTTTCAGTCGACGGATCAGCGCGTTAAGCGCGGCGGGGGGATCGCCGGGGGCGGCGTGGGGCGACTCCAGCGGGGGGAGGAAAGGGAGCACACCGCCCCTATCGACGTTGCGGCTCGTGAGCGGGCCCCCCCGTCGATCCGCCCCGGGGCCTGGGGGCCTGGTCCCGACGTGGCGACGGTCAGGTCGCGGGCGTGCTCAGGCAGGCGTGTTCGCCTCCTCCAGCAGCCATTCACGAAACTTTCCGGCGATCGAGCGCTCCTGGTCGTTGCCCGTGCTGACCACGTAGTACGCCTGTTCGCAGTTCAGCGGCCG
>JAWWBV010000498.1:0-2535 GCA_033720795.1 Halomonas sp.
AAGAACTCTTCCATCACCTGATTGACCACCGCGAACTGGCCCAGGTCGACCAGGTAGAGGTTGACCTTGACCACGTCCTGCAGGGTGCCGGCGGCCTCCTCGCAGACGGCCTTGAGGTTGGTGAAGACCTGGCGCGCCTGCGCCTCGAAGTCGTCGGAGACGATCTCCATGCGGGTCGGGTCCAGGGGGATCTGGCCGGAGATGTAGACGGTGTTGCCGGCCTTGATGGCCTGGGAGTAGGGACCGATGGCGGCGGGTGCCTGGTCGGTGTTGATCACGGCCTTGTTGCTCATGGTGATGCTCCTCATGACGTTATTGGTGTTCTGCGTGTCGAGAAAATCATCGTCCCACCCGTCGCCGACGGCGGCGGGTGGGGCGATGGTGTGAATCAGTTGCCGAGTCGGGTGATGCGGCCCACGTGAGAGAGATTGCGCAGGCGCTTGATGATCCGCGCCAGGTGTACGCGGTTGCGCACCGAGAGGATGAGGTTGACGATCGACAGCCGAGCGTCGCGCTCCTCGATGTCGATGCGCTCGATGTTGGCCCCGGCGTCGGTGATCAGGGCGGCAAGCTCCGCCACCAGGCCCCGGCGGCTCTCCATCTCCAGGCGCAGGGCCGCCGGGAAGTCCTCGTCGATGTCGTCGGACCACTCCAGGGCGAACAGCTTGTCGGGATCATCGCGCAGGTCGCCCAGGTTGCGGCACTCGGCGCGGTGCACGACGATGCCCTTGCCGACCGAGAGGTGGCCGAGCACCGGATCGCCGGGCAGCGGTCGGCAGCAGCGGGCGAACTTGATCACCATGCCCTCCGCCCCGCTGATCTGGATCGGCTGATGGGAGGGCGGCGTCTGCCCCGCGGGCGTGCCGGACTCGCCGGGTTCGCCCTGCAGCAGGCCGACCAGCCGGCGGGCCACCACGTGGGCGACGCGGGTGCCGAGCCCGATGGACTCGAGCAGCGGCGCCTGATGCTTCAGCGAGTGCTCCTCGAGCAGGCTGTCGAGCACGCCCTCGGGCAGCTCCTCCAGGCTGGTCTCGAACTGGGCCAGGGCCTTGTTGAGCAGGCGGCGGCCGAGCTGGACCGCCTCGGTCTGCTGCTGGTGCTTGAGGGCGTGGCGGATCGCCGAGCGCGCCTTGGCGGTGATCACGAAGTTGAGCCAGGCCAGGTTGGGCCGCGCCCCGGGGGCGGTGATGATCTCCAGGGTCTGGCCGCTCTCGAGCCGGGTGGAGAGCGGGGCCAGGTGGCGGTCGATGCGACAGGCGATGCAGCGGTTGCCGATGGCGGTGTGCACGCTGTAGGCGAAGTCGATCACCGTGGCGCCCTGGGGCAGCTCCATGATGTCGCCCTTGGGCGTGAAGACGTAGATGTCGTCGGGGAAGAGGTCGTTCTTGACGTGCTCGATGAACTCGAGCGAGTCCCCGGCGTGGCGCTGCATCTCGAGCAGGCCCTTGACCCAGGCCCGGGCCCGGGCATGGCTGCCCTGGGCAATGGGGTGGTCGGTCTGGCCGGCCTTGTAGAGCCAGTGGGCGGCGACGCCGTTGTTGGCCAGCGCCTCCATCTCGCGGGTGCGGATCTGTACCTCGATGGGCATGCCGCCGCGGCCGAACAGGGTGGTGTGCAGGCTCTGATAGCCATTGGCCTTGGGGATGGCGATGTAGTCCTTGAAGCGCCCCGGTACCGGCTTGTAGAGGTTGTGCACCACACCGAGGATGCGATAGCAGCTGTCGACGTCCTCGGTGATGATGCGAAACCCGAAGACGTCCATGATCTCGGCGAAGGACTTCCGCTGGTCGCGCATCTTGCGATAGATCGACAGCAGGTGCTTCTGGCGGCCGATCACGGTGCCGGTCAGGCCCTCGTCGTCGAGGCTCTGCTGCAGGTTGGTCTGGAGCTGGCGGATCGTCGAGCGACGATGGCCCCGGGCGCTGGAGACGGCGCGCTTGATGCGCTCGGCGCGCATCGGGTAGAGGGCCTGGAAGGAGAGGTCCTCGAGCTCGATGCGGATGGTGTTGATGCCCAGCCGGCTGGCGATGCGGGCGTAGATCTCCAGGGTCTCGCGGGCGATGCGGCGCTTCTTCTCGGGACGCAGGGCGCCGAGGGTGCGCATGTTGTGCAGCCGGTCGGCGAGCTTGACGATGATCACCCGGATGTCTCGCGACATCGCCAGCACCATCTTCTGGAAGTTCTCGGCCTGGGCGACCGCCTTGTCCTCGAAGGTGATCTGGGTCAGCTTGGAGACGCCGTCGACCAGCTCGGCCACCGGCTCGCCGAACTGCCGGGCCAGGGCCTTCTTGGCGACGCCGGTGTCCTCGATCACGTCGTGCAGCATGGCGGCCATCAGGCTCTGATGGTCCATGTGCATGTTGGCGAGGATGTTGGCGACCGCCAGGGGGTGGGTCACATAGGGCTCGCCGGAGCGACGCCGCTGGCCGTCATGGGCCTGCTCGGCATAGTAGAAGGCACGCCTGACCTGCTGGATCTCGTCCTTGGGAAGATAGCCGCCGAGTCGATCGGCCAGGTCATCGATGGTGAACATGC
>JAWWBV010000499.1:0-2532 GCA_033720795.1 Halomonas sp.
CCCTTGTCCCAGGCCACCTTGCGCAGGTCGGCCACCGCCTGGGTGACGTAGCCGCCCCGGGCGGCCAGCGACAGGCTGCGCATGGTCGCGGTGATCCACTGGTGCTCGCTGGAGAGCTGGCCGGAGGGGAAGAAGAACTCCACCGGGCGCTCGATCACCACCCGCTTGCCGTTGACCACGCCCTCCACCGGCATGAACGACACCAGCAGGTAGACCTTCTTGCGCCCCTCGGCGCCGACGTAGGAGATCTTCTCCGACACGGCCTCCAGGGTGCCCTCGGGGCGCGAGGGGATGCGCACCGTGAGCGGGTTCTCTTCGGCCAGCGGCGGCGCTTCCACCGCCTTCTTGACGCTGTAGGACACGATCTTGGAATTGATCTCGACGGCCATCAGGAGGCTCCTCCGGAAAGTTGTGCGGTGACGCTCGAGTGACGGCCACTTAGGACCGTCACGAGCGAAGGCGAGGCAAGGCGCAGGATTTCGAGGAAGCGGAGTTTACGAGCCGTAAATGAGCATTCCGAGAAAGACTGCAACACCGCCTCGGCGAGCGCAGTAGGTCGTGGCTTACCACTTTCCATAGGTGCCTTCCTTCAGCGCATCATAGAGGTTCGCCGCGTTGTGCTCCTCGCCGTCGTAGATGACCTTCTCGTCGCCGGCGAGCTCGACGGTCTCGCCGTTCTCCAACTCGAAGACATAGGTGGTGTTCTTGAGGTCGTCCTCGCGCACCAGCACGCCCTGGAAGGCCTCGGGATTGAAGCGGAAGGTGGTGCAGCCCTTGAGCTTGCTGGCGTAGGCGTCGAGGTAGAGGTCCTTGAAGTCCTCGAAGGCAAACTCGGTGGGCACGTTGACCGTCTTGGAGATCGCCGAGTCGACCCACCCCTGGGCCGCCGCCTGCACCGCCACGTGCTGCTTGGGGCTCACCGCGTCGGCGGTGATGAAGTAGTCGGGCAGGTCGCTCTCCACCGCCTCGGCGGCGATGAAGTGACGGTAGGCGGCCAGCTCGAAGGAGACCACCTCGACCTGCTCCTTGGTCTTCTTGCCCGACTGGATGACGTTGCGGAAGTAGCGGTGCGAGAACGACGGCTCGATGCCGTTGGAGGCGTTGTTGCCCAGCGACAGCGAGATGGTACCCGTGGGGGCGATCGAGCTGTGATGGGTGAAGCGCGCGCCGTGCTCGGCGAGCTGCGCCACGAGCTCCGGCTCCACCTCGGCGACCTTCTGCATGTAGCGGCTATAGCGGGCGTGGAGGATGCGGCCCGGCACCTTGTCGCCGACCTCGTAGCCGTCCTGCTTGAGTTCGGGGCGCTCGCGCATCATCCGCGGGGTGATCGCATAGTCCTCGGTGAGCGCCGGCGCCGGGCCCTTCTCGCGGGCGAGCTCCAGCGCCTGCTTCCAGCCCTCCAGCGCCAGGTTGCGGCTCACCTCCTCGGTGAAGGCCAGCGACTCCGGCGAGCCGTAGGGGATCTTGAGCATGGTCAGGGTCGAGCCCAGGCCCAGGAAGCCCATGCCGTGGCGGCGCTTGGCCTCGATCTCGCGGCGCTGGCCCGGCAGCGGCAGGCCGCTGATCTCCACCACGTTGTCGAGCATGCGGGTGAAGATCGCCACCACCTGGCGGTAACGCTCCCAGTCGAAGCGCGGCGCCTTGCCGAAGGGATCGATGACGAAGCGAGTCAGGTTCACCGAACCGAGCAGGCAGGCGCCCTCGGGGGGCAGCGGCTGCTCCCCGCAGGGGTTGGTCGCCCGGATCTCCTCGCAGAACCAGTTGTTGTTCATGCGATTGACCTGATCGATCAGGATGAAGCCCGGCTCGGCGAAGTCGTAGGTCGAGGCCATGATGGTGTCCCACAGCTCGCGTGCCTTGATCACCTCGACGATGCGACAGGCCACGCGCCCCTCGTCATCGACCGTGTAGCCCTCCTCGATCACCGGCCAGTCGCGGTAGATCAGCTCGTCCTCGGCGACGTCGTCCTTCTCGCCCGGGTGGAGCGGGAAGGCCAGCGGCCAGTCGGTGTCGTTCTTGACCGCCTCCATGAACTCGTCGGTGATCAGCAGCGAGAGGTTGAACTGGCGCAGCCGGCCCGCCTCGCGCTTGGCCTCGATGAAGCTCTTCACGTCGGGGTGGCCGACATCGAAGGTGCCCATCTGGGCGCCGCGGCGCCCGCCCGCCGAGGCCACCGTGAAGCACATCTTGTCGTAGATATCCATGAACGCCAGCGGGCCGTTGGTGCCGGCGCCGGCGCCGAACACGAAGGCGTTCTTGTGGCGCAGGGTCGAGAACTCGTAGCCGATGCCGCAACCCGCCTTGAGGGTCATGCCGGCATCCACCACCGAGTCGAGGATGTCGTGCATGGAGTCGCGGATGGTGCGCGACACCGTGCAGTTGATCAGGCTTACCGCCGGCTTGTAGGCCTCGGCGCCGGCGTTGGACATGATCCGCCCGGCCGGGATGGCGCCGTTCTCCAGCGCCCAGCGAAACTTCGGCAGCCACGCCTCGGCCTGATCGCCCTCCACCGCCGCCAGGGCCTTGGCGACG
>JAWWBV010000500.1:0-2525 GCA_033720795.1 Halomonas sp.
CAGCACGCCCTGCTGCAGGTGTTCCTGCAGGTGCAGCTCGCGGCGATCACCGCCGACGGCGAGCTGCACCCCGCCGAGCACGAGATGCTGCTGCGCGTGGCCCGGGGGCTGGGCTGCTCCGAGGCCGAGATCGCCCAGATCGAGGCGATGCTGCGCGGCGGCCCCCAGGGCGCCGCCGAGCACGGCCTCTCCCTGGAGGATGCCTATCGGGTGCTGGGGGTCGAGGCCGAGGCCAGCGATGCCGAGATCAAGAAGGCCTATCGTCGCCTGATGAGCGAGAATCATCCCGACAAGCTCGCGGCCAAGGGGCTCCCCGAGAGCATGCGCGAGTTGGCCAAGGAGCGCACCAGCGAGATCGGCAACGCCTACGAGCGCATCCGCAAGGCGCGCGCGGCGGCCTGATGCCGCGCTCGGGCGCCATCGCCGCGAGCCCTGGCCATGAAGTCCCGTCCACGAAACAGCCCCCGATGCCGGGGGCTTGTTGCGTGATGGGGGGTGCGTGACGGCCGAGGCCCTTAGCTGGTGGCCTCGCGGGCCAGGCGGTAGGCGTCGCCGCTGTCGGCGAAGTCGGTCATGGCCCGCTGGGAGCGCAGCCGCAGGCGGGCCTGGGCCATGGCGTCGCTGCCGCCGTCGAGGCGCTCGAGGTCGACCGGCGCGTCCGCGGAGGCGGAGCGCTCGACGCTCGAGAGCGGCTCCTGGTTCAGCTTAAGGGCGCGCTCGGTGGCCGGGTCGGCCTGAGCGGCCAGCGGCAGGGCGGCAAGCATCAGGGTGGCGGTAAGCAGTGTGGTCTTCATGTCGAGTGCCTCGTCGTGTTGATGTATGGCAAGCATCATAATAGCGAGCTAAACATTAGATAAGTTATTGTTACCGATGAGGCAGATTGAGCGCGGCTATCGGCGGCGCCCTGTGTCCAGCGAGCGGGGCGGTGAGTCGTTTACGAAGGGCGCTCGCCACGCTCGCGGCGGTGGGCTAGCGTGGGAGTACCGAGACATCGCAAGGAATCGTTCGATGATCACCCTCTACGGTTTTCCCAACTCCCGCTCGCTGCGCGCGACCTGGACCCTGGAGGAGCTGGGCCTTTCGTATGCGTATCGCCACGTGGACCTGGGCCATGGCGAAGGCCAGTCGGAGGCCTTCCTGGCGCGCCATCCCGACGGCAAGGTGCCGGTGCTGGAGGATGGCGAGCTGACGCTGTTCGAGTCGGCGGCGATCTGTCGCTACCTGGCGGAGCGCTACGGCGAGCCGGGCGGCCTGCTGCCGGCGACCGTCGAGGAGCGTGCCCACGTCGACCAGTGGCTCTTCTTCATCATCGGCGAGCTGGAGCAGCCGCTCTGGACCCAGGCCAAGCACAAGTTCGCGCTGCCGGGCGAGCAGCGCGTGCCGGCGGTGCTGCCGACCGCCGCCTGGGAGTTTCAGCGGGCGATCCGCGCCCTGGCGCGTCGCTTCGATGGCGAGGGCTGGCTGGTGGGGAAGCGCTTCACCCTGGCGGACCTGCTGCTGGTCCACACCCTGACCTGGGCCGTGCAGTTCAAGATGCGCCTGCCGCCGACGCTGGCGGCCTATCGCGAGCGCGTCTCGGCGCGGCCGGCGCTGGCTCGAGCGGCCGAGCGGGAACGCGGCGCCGCCGAGCCGGGCTGACGTCGATCGGGCTGAGGTCGGCTCAGGCCGCGAAGGGCAGCACCCCGGTGACCACCGCGAAGTAGTGGCAGGTGCTGCCACCCATGACGAACAGGTGCCAGATCGCGTGGTTGAAGGGGATGGCGCTGACGGCGTAGAAGATCACCCCCAGGGTGTAGGTGATGCCGCCGGCGATCAGCAGGGCGAGGCCCGTCGTGGAGAGGTTGGCCGCCAGGCTGTCGCCGGCCAGCACGATCAGCCAGCCCATCAGCAGGTAGATCGATACCCTGAGCGCCTCGAAGCGGTGCGGCCAGGCGAGCTTGCAGGCGATGCCCGCGAGGGCCAGCGACCAGACCGTGACGAGCAGCGTCCAGCCCGTGGGGCCGCGCAGGTTGACCAGCAGGAAGGGCGTATAGGTGCCGGCGATCAGCAGGTAGATCGCGCAGTGGTCCAGGTGCTGGAAGAGGCGCTTCAGGCGCGGGTGGCGCACGCCGTGATAGAGGGTGGAGGCGGTGTAGAGCAGCACCAGGCTGGTGCCGTAGAGGCTGATGCCGACGATCTTCCAGGGATCGACATGAACGCCCAGACTGGCCAGCACCAGCAGCACCACGAGCCCGGCGAGGCTCAGGGCGGCGCCGATGCCGTGGCTGATGCTATGCAGCCGCTCCTCGAAGACGCTGAAGGGCGTCTCGCCATGCGCTGGGGGGTGCGTCATCGGGGCGCCTCCTCTCAGGCCACCACCCCGATGCCGGTCGCGCGTCGCCAGCGCTCAGGGCTTGCGTTCGATGTCCACGTCGTCGGCCTGGGTGAAGTCGCCCAGCGCCATCATGTGGCCCAGCTTGCCCGCCTTGGTGGTCAGGTAGTGTTCGTTATGCGGGTTTAGACCGGTGGTCAGCGGCACGCGTTCC
>JAWWBV010000501.1:0-2523 GCA_033720795.1 Halomonas sp.
GGCGAGCAGGTCTGCTTCGACGGCTCCGGCTTCATTCCGCCGGATGGCTGGGATGCGCCCGACGAGCCTGCTCTGGACCCGACCTATGAAGCGGGGTATTTCTGGGCATATCAAGACAATACCCCAGGCGGGGGGTCCATCAGTTGTTGCACCATAGCCCCCACAAAAGGAGGGGCAGAGGATCGGGAGAGCATCTGCAACCCACCCGGTTACTTCACCCTCAGCAAAATCGAATGCCCTGGCGAAGGCTCTGGGCTTTGCGCAGGAGATATTGACCGAGGCTGCGACCCCGCCATGGAGGATATACTGGCCACACACTGGCCCTCGGATGGCTGCGTCAACCTAGCTGTCAAGGGCGGCACCATCGTCGGCTCGAAATACGACCCGGACCAGGACGGCAGCTACAGCAAGCCGATGTCGGAGATCAACCTGTGCGATGGTGCCGGCAACCAGATCAAGCTCGCGCCCTCGGCAGATGGCGGCTGGAAGACGATTGACGCCATCAACGGTGGCGACGGCTACCTCTACGACAGCCAGGGCCAGCAGATCGCCCGCATCAGCGGCGACGAGTTCAGCGACCCGACGATTTGACGGGCAGGCCTGACAGCTCCCGCAGCCGCTGTGCCGCCTCCCGGCAGGTGCGGCTGTAGGGCTTGGCCTCCAGCCGGCGGATGATCTCCTCGGTGGGCATGGGTGGCGGGTCGTGGGGGCGCTGGGTCATGTCTCGCCCCCCCCTATATCCACATGATCCGGTAAAGCGCCGGCAGGCTGGTCAAAGCGAACACGCTCGCCACCAGAAACGCCAGCGCCGGATGGGCGCCGGCCTCCAATACCGGCGTGGCTGCGAAGCATTGCCAGAGCAGCCACCACAGCGCACCAAAGCCAATCCTCTCCATCACGCCTCCCCTCTCGCCTCGGCCAGTGCTGAGCGGCACTTTGCCTCAAGCGCCTCGTATCGTGCGTAGCGCATGGTCTCAAGCTCTGACAGTGCATCCTCCAGCGCCGCATAGAGTTTGGGCGCCGCCTTGATCAACGGCATGTCGGCGGGATTCTCCACCTCCACACAGCCCTGATAGCTGGCCGTGATGATCGGCCCGGCATCCGTCCCGAGCCACCAGTCGGCGCTATCACCCGCGCTCTGCCATGGTGCTGGTGTCGCTTTCAGCCTCTCCATCCCCGCCTCCTTTCCTTCCAGTGTATGCCACCTGCCTTGGGGTAGCCCAAGGCAGGTGGCACTGCGTGACCAAAACGTGACGCGTCGCCGTCACGGGCTGCGCAACCATGCCGCTCGCTGTCGCGATGTCACGGGGCCGCACACGCTAACAGTATGATTTCATTGTAGTTATGGCCGCTCCCGCACCCTCCTAAGGGGAAGGTCTCAGGTTCGAATCCTGATGGGGGTGCCACTCCAACCTAATGATAGTGCAGCGGTTTTCCCTCCTCCTGCGGTATCGGTTGCACCTCCTCGATTTCCTCCGCGTGACCAGATCGTGACTTGCCCAGCATGGCGACCGCTTCGTGAAGCGCCTCCGGGTGCAGGTGCGAATAGCGCTCGGTCATCCTGATCGTGCTGTGACCCAGCATGTCGCGCACCCTCACCAGCTCGACCCCTGACATGACCATCCAGCTCGCCAGCGTGTGCCGCTGATCGTGCCGGCGGAAGTTCTCCAGGCCGGCCTCCTTCCGCGCCTTGGCGAATGACTTTTTCATGTCCTTCACCTGGCGCCCCTGGGCATTGCAGAACACCCACGGCGAGCCCGGGCAGTGCTGGTGCCGATAGGCCAGGCGCTCCTCCAGAGCCTCGACCGCCTTCTCGTGCAGCGGCACGGCGCGACGCTTTCCCGCCTTGGTCTCCTCCAGCAGCACCACGCGACGATGAAGGTCGACGCGCTCCCACGTCAGGCCGACCACCTCCCCCATGCGCATGCCGGTATAGAGCGAGATCTGCACATAGGGCGCGAGCCACGGCGCCTTGGTCCGCGACCGGGCCGCCTCGACCAACCGGCGCGCCTCGTCCTCGGTGATCCAGCGCACCCTCCCCTCCGGCTCGCGTCGCTTCTTGCCTGCCGCTGGGTTGGGGATCTCCCACCCCAGATGCTCCCGGCACCATGAGCAGGCCGCGGCGAACATGCCGACCTCCTTGTTGACCGTCGCCGCCTTGACCGTCTCCATGCGATCGAGCACGTACTGCCGCACGTCCACGTCGCTGATGCTCGCCATGTCCCGGCCGCCGAACGCCCGAGACAGCGGGCGCGCCATCGACTTGCGCTTGCTCATCGGCGTGCGGGTCTTGTGCTGGGTCAGGTAGGCCACCAGCACATCATCGAAGGTGCGGGCCTGCGCGTCCGGCGCACGCCCCCACATGCGATGCTCGTGGGCCTCGGCCTTCCAGCGTGCCAGCAGCGCCTCCGCTTCCCGCCGGCTGTTCAGTGCTTCGATTCGTATTCCAGTAGAGCGTCGAGCCCGACGCCCTTCTGCGGTGATGTAGCTGCCCCACCAGTACGGCGAATCGCCGCGCCGGTA
>JAWWBV010000502.1:0-2520 GCA_033720795.1 Halomonas sp.
ACATTCGCCAGGAGCAGGGCGGCAGCTTCGGTGAGTTCATCGCCGACTGGCCGAGCACCGACATCATCGGCCTGTGGCGCCTGCTGGCCAGGCGCGGCGCACGCCTGGGCGGCCGTTCGGCCGCCGGCTTCCTGCGCCTGGGCGGCAAGGATACCTTCCTGCTGACCAGCGACGTGGTGGCGCGCCTGGTGGCCGCGGGCATCATTGAACGCCCCCCTACCAGCCAGCGTGACCAGCAGCGGGTACAGGATGCCTTCAATGCGTTGCAGCAGGCGTCAGGCAGGCCGTTGTGCCAGCTTTCCGCCATGCTGTCGCTGAGCATCCACCCCAGGTTCTAGGGAGCCTGTCGGACTTAACGCTGATCTACTCCGAGACCCGGTCTTTCGGCCAATCTCATTCGATCTGATTCGTTAAATAGCGGGCTATTCGCCTCATCAGATCGATAAACTTGTCTCGAAATCCGTCCCTCTCGCTACGATCGGTCAGATCCGACAGGCTCCTAGCGCCTGCGCGACGGGCCGGTGATCCGGTCCCGGGCAGTGTTGCGTGGCGCTATATCGCCGCTCCATAAAAGCTGCGATATGGATGCATGTTACGAAGGGGCAAGGGGGATACGATGTCGAATGATCTCAACAGCCGCTATGGCCTGACTCCCGTGCACAGCGAAGTGGCCGAGACATGCAGGGTGGTGGCGCCGTGCCGCGCCCTGGACATGGGCTGCGCCAACGGGCGCAACGCCCTCTACCTGAGCCAGCTTGGCTTCGACGTGACCGCGGTGGACAACAATCCCGGCGCCATCGACATGCTGCAGCAGATCGTGAGCCGAGAGGGGATCGATAACCTCGAGGCCCAGGTGTACGACCTCAACCGCGCCGCCCTGGACACGGATTATGGGCTGATCGTCTGCACCGTCACCCTGATGTTCCTTGACCCGGCGCGTGTCGAGGCGGTGATCGCCGACATGCAGGCGCATACCCTGCCCGGGGGCTACAACACCATCGTCTGCGCCATGGATACGGAGGCGTACCCCTGCCCGGTCGGCTTCCCCTTTACCCTGGGAGAGGGCCAGCTGCGCGAGGCCTACGCGGGGTGGGAGCCGATCACGTACAACGAAGAGGTGGGCACCATGCACAATGGCGCGCGGTTGCAGTTCGCCACCCTGCTGGCGCGAAAGCCCGAGTAGCCCCACCAGGCCCCCGAGTCACTCAATGGCGCGGGGGCCTTGCGTTGTGGTGCCTTCCTGCATAACGCTCTGGGGGGCAGGTCAAGGAGGGGAGATGATGAAGACCATAGGGCTGATCGGCGGCATGAGCTGGGAATCGACCCAGACCTACTACCGGCTCATCAACCAGGGGGTGAAGGCGCGGCTGGGCGGCCTGCACTCGGCCCGGCTGGTGCTCTACAGCGTGGACTTCGCCGAGATCGAGGCCCTGCAGCGCCGCGGCGACTGGGCGGCCGCCGCCCGCATCCTCGGCGCGGCCGCCCGCTCCCTGGAGGCGGCCGGCGCCGACTTCCTGGTGCTCTGCACCAACACCATGCACAAGGTCGCCCCGCAGCTCGAGCAGGCCGTGGCGATTCCCCTGCTGCATATCGCCGATGCCACCGCCAAGGCGCTGCACCGGCAGGGCGTGACCCGGGTGGGGCTGCTCGGCACCCGCTTCACCATGGAGCAGGCCTTCTACCGGGAGCGCCTGGAGGCCCAGGGCATCCAGGTGCTGATTCCCGATGCCCCCCAGCGCGAGCGGGTGCACGCCATCATCTTCGACGAGCTCTGCCGTGGCGAGACCCGGGCCGACTCGAAAGCTGACTGCTTGGCGATCGTCGCCTCGCTGGCCGAGCGGGGCGCCCAGGGCGTGATCCTCGGCTGCACGGAGCTCGGGCTGCTGATCCAGGCTGACGATACGGAGATCCCCCTCTTCGACACCACCGAGATACACGCCGAACAGGCGGTGGCGAGGCTGCTGGCCGACGCCTGAGCAACATCTCGTCACAGGGGGCGAGCCGGGCCGTCTCCGTGGGCAGAGCGATCCTTGAGGACCGCGGCCCCGATGCTGGCTACCCTTGTAGCGATAGCAGTGCTCTGAAGAGGCAACGTGAGGGTGATCGCCATGTCCATGGAGCGAGTCAGACAGCATCTCGATGAGCAGAACATCAAGTATTCCATCCTGCAGCACTCTCCCGCCTATACCGCCCAGGAGGTCGCCGAGTCCGTCCATGTGACCGGCAGGCACTTCGCCAAGTGCGTGATGGTGAAGATCGACGGACGGCTGGCGCAGGTGGTCCTGCCAGCCTCCGACCAGGTGGACCTGAAGCGGATGGCACACTCCGTCGGCGCAACGTCCGTCGAGCTGGCCAAGGAGGAGGAGTTCAAGGACAGCTTCCCGGATTGCGAGCCCGGTGCGATGCCGCCCTTCGGTAATCTTTTCGGGGTGGAGGTATTCGTTTCCCCGCATCTGACCGCCGCCGACCGCATCGCTTTCAATGCCGGTAGCCACACGGACGTCATGCAGCTGTCATACG
>JAWWBV010000503.1:0-2517 GCA_033720795.1 Halomonas sp.
CGCGACCGTTGACGAAGAAGTACTGCTGGTCGGCCTGGGCCCGGGAGTGGGTGGGCAGGCCGACCCAGCCCCACAGCCGCAGGCCGCCGACCTCGAGGTCGAGGTGCAGGGCGTTCTCCAGGAAGCCCTTGCCGAGCAGGGCGCCCAGGCGCCGCTCCCGGGTGACCGGGTCGTCGCCCGGCGGCAGCTGATGGAGCGTCTTCTGGTTGTGGCGCAGCACCCAGCCGATGTCGAAGCGCGACAGCGCCTGGCGCCGGAAGGCCTCCTCGACGTGGCCGAACTCGGTCTTCTCGGTGCGCAGGAACTTGCGCCTGGCCGGGGTGTTGAAGAACAGGTCGCGCACCGTCACCGAGGTACCGCGGGGGTGCGGCGCCGGGGTGACGCGGGGCTCCATGCGCCGCCCCTCGGCGACCACGCGCCAGCCGCCGCGGGGGTCCTCGTTCACGTTGGAGGTGAGTTCCAGGCGCGAGACCGAGCTGATGGAGGCCAGCGCCTCGCCGCGAAAGCCCAGGCTCGCCACCCCCTCGAGCTCCTCCAGGGAGAGGATCTTGCTGGTGGCATGCCGCGACAGCGCCAGCGGCAGGTCCTCCTCGCCGATGCCGCTGCCGTCGTCGCGCACCCGGATCAGCCGGGCGCCGCCGCTCTCGAGTTCGACCTCGACGCGGGTGCTGCCGGCATCGATGGCGTTCTCGACCAGTTCCTTGACCACCGAGGCGGGACGCTCGACCACCTCGCCGGCGGCGATCTGGTTGGCCAGGCGGGGGTCGAGGATCTGGATGTGTCGTTGCTCAGGCATGTCGCTCCGGGGCTTGGTCAGGCGGGTCGGGATCACGAACGGGGAATGCGCAGCACCTGCCCGACCCGGATCACGTCGCCGTTGAGTTCGTTGACCTGGCGGATCTGGGCCACCGGCACGCCGTGGCGGGCGGCGATCTCCGAGAGGGTGTCGCCGGGCTGGATGCGGTACTCGTTGCTCGCGGTGCTGCGACCGTTGTCGCGCTGCCAGGCCAGCAGGCTGGCCGGCGGCGGGTTGCGCTGGAAGTGGGCGCGGATGCCACCGAAGACGGCGTCCATCATCCTCTGCTGGTAGGCCCCGTCGCGCAGCCGGCGCTCCTCGTCCGGGTTGGAGATGAAGCCGGTCTCGACCAGCAGCGAGGGGATGTCCGGCGACTTGAGCACCACGAAGCCGGCCTGCTCCACCCGCGACTTGTGCAGCCGATTGACCCGGCCCATGCGATCCAGCACCTGGCCGCCGATGGTCAGGGAGTCGTTGAGGGTCGCGGTCATGGTCAGGTCGAGCAGCACGCCGCGCAGCACCTCGTCCTTGTCGTCCAGCGACAGGTTGCCGTCGACGCCGCCGATCAGGTCGGCCTCGTTCTCGCTGGCGGCCAGCCACTGGGCGGTCTCGGAGGTGGCGCCGCGCTGGGAGAGCGCGTAGACGGAGCTGCCGTTGGGCCGCGGGCTGTTGAAGGCGTCGGCGTGGATCGAGACGAAGAAGTCGGCCTTCTGCTCCCGGGCGATACGGGTGCGCTGGCGCAGCCCGACGTAGTAGTCGCCGTCGCGGATCATCACCGCGCGGAAGCCCTCGGTGGCGTTGACCTGGCGGGCCAGGCGCTTGGCCATCTCCAGCACGATGTCCTTCTCGCGGGTGCCCGAGGGGCCGATCGCCCCGGGGTCCTCACCGCCGTGGCCGGCGTCCACGGCGATGATGATGTCACGCCGGGGATGGGGCGCGGCGGGCTCCATCACGTCGGGCGCGGCGACCTCGGCGGGATTCCTGCCCTCGACCACGGCCTCGCTGCGGGCGCGCTGGGCGGCGATCTCCTGCTCGCGGATCATCGCCTCGATGGGGTCGATGGGGTCCTCCACGGCGCTCTCGCCGGGATACTCCAGGTCGACCACCAGGCGATGGCCGTACTGATCGTTGGGGGCCAGGGTGAAGTGGCGCGGCTCGATCTCCCGCTCGAGCTCGAGTACCACCCGCAGGCCGTTGCCGTCGCGCACGCCGGTGCGCACGGTGCTGATGGCGCTGCCCTCGAGGTCCAGGGCGTCGACGCGGGCATTGAGCCGGCTGTCGTCGAGGTCGATCACCAGGCGGCGCGGGTTGTCGAGGCTGAAGACGTTGGCCTCGGCCGGCGAGGAGAGGTCGAAGACCAGGCGCGCATGGTCGGGCGCCGCCCAGAGGCGCAGGTTATCGACGCTGGCGGCCTGGGCCATGCTGGCGGCCAGGCCAGCGGAGAGGCCGAGCCCCAGCAGGCCGAGGCCGGTCAGCAGCCGCCTTGCGAGTATCCTGGGCCTCATGACGCCGCGCTGCCTTCCCTGTCGATGAGCTCGCGCGACAGCTCGGACATGCCCGCCAGCCGCTCAAGCACTGCCCGGCCGTGGGCGCTGCGCGCCGCGAGGAGCGCCTCGCGGCCCGTGTCGGCCAGGCGCAGGCGCACCTCCAGGTCCGGCGCGGGCAGCCAGCCCTCGCCGCGCTCCGGCCACTCGATCACGCAGAGCGCGTCCTCGGCGAGC
>JAWWBV010000504.1:0-2515 GCA_033720795.1 Halomonas sp.
AGCTCGGCGAGCGCCGCGGCATCGCCCAGGTCCGCGGCGCGGCCCTCGATGCCCGTACCGGCCAGCTTGTCGGGATGGCGACGCACGCCGACGACCCGATGGCCGGCCGCCAGCAGCTCGCGACCCAGCGTCGTCCCGATATCACCACAGCCCAGAATCAGCGTCGTATTCTTCACCTTTCCTTCGCCCCCTGATAAAAAGTCCCTATTGTATGAGGGTGCCCTTATCGTGGGGCCCGTGACGCACAAGAGAGGATGCCCCGGCACCAAGATGACTCTAACAGAACTCCGCTACATCGTAACCCTGGCCCAGGAGCGCCATTTCGGGCGCGCCGCCGAGCGGTGCTTCGTGTCCCAGCCCACCCTCTCGGTGGCGGTGAAGAAGCTCGAGGAGGAGCTGGGGGTGGCACTGTTCGAGCGCTCCAAGTCCACCGTCCAGGTCACCCCGCTGGGCGAGAAGATCGTCGCCCAGGCTCAGCGTGTGCTGGAGCAGAGCAGCGTGATCAAGGAGCTGGCCACTGCCGGACGCGACCAGCTGACAAGCCCGCTGCGCATCGGCGCCATCTACACCATCGGTCCCTACCTGTTTCCCCACCTGGTGCCGGAGCTCACCCGCGGAGCGCCCCAGATGCCGCTGTACATCGAGGAGGGCTTCACCGGCAACCTGCGCCGCAAGCTGAGAAGCGGCGAGCTCGACGCCATCATCATCGCGCTGCCCTTCACCGAGACCGACGTGGTCACCAAGCCGCTCTACGAGGAGGCCTTCGAGGTGCTGCTGCCGGCCGACCACCGCTGGGCACAGCGCGAGAGCATCGACAAGGAGGACCTGCTGGAGGAGCGCCTGCTGCTGCTCGGCGAGGGGCACTGCTTCCGCGACCAGATCCTCGAGGCCTGCCCGGCGATCAGTCACCAGCTCAACAGCCCCTCCAACACCCTCACCGCCGAGGGCGGGTCGCTGGAGACCATCCGCCACATGGTGGCCTCGAAGCTCGGCATCACCGTGCTGCCGCGCTCGGCCATCGGCACCGGGCACTACGAGAGCGGCATGCTGATCAGCCGTCCCTTCGCCGCCCCGGCACCCTCGCGCACCGTGGCGATCGCCTGGCGCGCCAGTTTCCCGCGGCCCCGGGCCATCGATGCCGTCACCGAGGCCATCGCGCACTGCCGGCAGGCCGAGCTCGACCCGGCATGAGCGGCCTCGGTGCCCCCGTCACGGACCTCAAGGGCGTCGGCGAGGCCCTGGCCGGAAAGCTCGCCCGGCTGGGCATCGAGCGCGTCGCCGACCTGCTGTTCCATCTGCCGCTGCGCTACCAGGACCGCACTCGTATCACCCCCATCGCCACCCTGAGCGCCGGCCATGAGGCCGTGGTGGAGGGCGAGGTGGTCGCCGGCGAGGTGGTGCACGGGCGGCGGCGCAGCCTGCTGGTGCGCCTGCGCGACGGCTCCGGCATCCTCAGCCTGCGCTTCTTCCACTTCTCCCCGGCCCAGCAGCAGCAGTTCCAGGCCGGGGCCCGGGTGCGCGCCTTCGGCGAGGCCCGGGCCGGCGCCACGGGGCTCGAGCTCTACCATCCGGAGTATCGCCTGCTGGGCAGTGGCGAGGCCCCGGTGGAGGATCACCTGACGCCCATCTACCCGGCCACCGAGGGGCTGCATCAGACCCGCCTGCGGGCGCTGATCGACCAGGCCCTGGCGCGCCTCGACGCCGACCCCGACGCCCTGCCGGACGGCATTCCCGAGCCGCTGCGCCGGCGTTTCGGCCTGCCCGCGCTGCACCACTGCCTGGACACCCTGCATCGACCGCCGCCGGAGGCCGACCCGGAACAGCTGGCCGGCGGTCACCACCCGGCCCGGCGCCGCCTGGCCCTGGAGGAGCTGCTGGCACACCGGCTCAGCCTGCAGGAGGTACGTCAGCGCATCCAGGAGGACGGCGCGCCGGCGCTGCACGGCGGACGCGGCCTGCAGGCCCGCTTCCTGACCCAGCTGCCCTTCTCGCTGACCGGCGCCCAGCGCCGGGTGCTCGACGAGCTCGCCGCCGACCTGGCCCGGGAAGTGCCGATGCTGCGGCTGGTGCAGGGCGACGTGGGCTCGGGCAAGACGGTGGTCGCGGCCATGGCGGCGCTCTCGGCCATCGCCGCCGACTGCCAGGCGGCGATGATGGCCCCCACCGAGATACTGGCCGAGCAGCACTACCGCACCTTCAGCGCCTGGTTCGAGCCGCTGGGCATCGAGGTGGCCTGGCTCTCGGGCAAGCTCAAGGGCAAGGCGCGCCTGGACACCAAGGCGGCGATCGGCGATGGCCGGGCCCGCATGGTGGTGGGCACCCACGCGCTCTTCCAGGGCGACGTGCACTTCCAGCGCCTGGGGCTCGCCATCATCGACGAGCAGCACCGCTTCGGCGTCCACCAGCGCCTGGCGCTGCGCGAGAAGGGCGAGGCCGGCGGCCTCACCCCCCACCAGCTGGTGATGACCGCCACCCCCATCCCGCGCACCCTGGCGATGAGCGCCTACGCCGACCT
>JAWWBV010000505.1:0-2514 GCA_033720795.1 Halomonas sp.
ACGCCGGACGGCCACAGCCTGTGCCGGCTGATCGAGAGCTTCCCCGAACCGCTCAATGCCGGCGTGGACGCCGGCGAGGAGACGCGATGAACGCCCCACACACCCTCGAGCGCCGGGTGCCCGGCATGAACTGCCAGGGCTGCGTGGCGACGATGCGCCGCGCCATCCAGGCCCAGGACAGCGAGGCCGAGGTCACCGGCATCCCCGTCGAGAAGCGTCTCGAGGTCGCTACCCGGCTGACGGGCGACGCCCTGGACGCCGCGCTCGCGGAGGCCGGCTACCCCGCGGACGGCGAGCCGGCCGCCGGAGCGCCGGCCGACCGGCAGTCTCACGAGCGCCGCGTCCCCGGCATGAGCTGCCAGGGCTGCGTGGCCAGGATGCGCCGGGCGATCCGGGAGCAGGACGCCGAGGCCGAGGTAGTCGGCACCCCGGCCGAGCGGCGCCTCGAGGTCGCCACCACACTCTCGGCACGCGAGCTGGACGAGGCGCTCGCGAAGGCCGGCTACCCGCCCGCCGAGGGCGACGACGAGGGGGCCGCCGGCGCGGACGCCGCCGGCGCGGACGCCGCCGGCGAGGCCGAGGCGACCGAGGACACCGAGTCGGCAACGCCCCCGGCCGCCGGCGACGCGCCGGATGAGGCTCACCAGCCGACGACCCGCCGCCTCTCGATCAGCGGCATGACCTGCGCCAGCTGCGTGAAGAGCGTCCGGCAGGCCCTCGAGAAGACGCCCGGGGTGGTCGGTGCGGAGGTGAACTTCGGCACCCATACCGCCGAGGTGCGCGGCAGCGCCGACCCGGACGCTTTGGTAAGCGCCGTGGAGGACGTGGGCTACGGCGCCGAGCCGATCGTCGACATGCGCGAGGCACAGGAGGCCCGGGCGCGCAAGGACGAGCGGACCTATCGCCAGCGCCTGAGGGGCAGCCTGCTGTCGCTGGCGCTCGCCGTGCCGCTGATGGCCAGCATGTTCGTCTACCACCCCCAGCCGGTGGGCGGCGGCCGGCTCTACTGGCTGGCGATCGGCCTGCTGACGCTGGCCGTGATGGCCTATCCGGGGCGCCACTTCTTCGTCAACGCCTGGAAGAACTTCCGCCACCACCAGGCCAACATGGACACCCTGATCGCCATGGGCACCGGCACCGCCTGGCTTTACTCCATGGCGGTGGTGGCCGTCGGTCCCTGGCTGCCGGAGGTGGCCCGGGGCATCTACTTCGAGGCCTCGGCGATGGTCATCGGCCTGGTGCTGCTGGGCAACGCCCTGGAGCTGCGCGCCCGGGGCCGCACCAGCGAGGCCCTGAAGCGCCTGCTCGACCTGCAGAGCCGCACCGCCCGGGTGATCCGCGACGGCGAGGAGCGCGAGGTCGACATCGACGAGGTGCGCCAGGGCGACCATATCCGCGTGCGCCCCGGCGAGCGCCTGCCGGTGGACGGCGAGGTGACCGAGGGGCAGAGCCACATCGACGAGTCGATGCTCACCGGCGAGCCGGTACCGGTGGCCAAGGGCGAAGGCGACGAGGTCAGCGCGGGCACCGTCAACGGCAAGGGCGGCCTGGTCTACCGCGCCACCCGGGTCGGGGCGAACACGCGGCTGGGCCGGATCACCGAGCAGGTGGCCAGCGCCCAGGCCTCCCGTCCGCCCATCGGTCAGCTGGCCGACCAGGTGTCGAGCATCTTCGTGCCCTCGGTGATGATCATCGCCGTGATCACCGCGTTGATCTGGTTCAACGTCGGCGCCGAGCCACGGATCATCCACATGCTGGTCACCGCCACCACGGTGCTGATCATCGCCTGCCCCTGTGCACTGGGCCTGGCCACGCCGATCTCCACCATGATCGGGGTCGGCAAGGCCGCCGAGCACGGCGTGCTGGTGCGCCATGGCGACGCCCTGCAGACCGCCACCAGGCTCTCCACCCTGGTGGTGGACAAGACCGGCACCCTCACCGAGGGCAAGCCGCGGGTCACCGAGGCCGAGGTGCTCGACGGCGACGAGCGCACGGTGCTGGGCCTGGTCGCGGCCCTCGAGCGCGGCTCCGAGCACCCCCTGGCCGAGGCGCTGATGGCCCACGCCGAGGAAGCAGGCGCCGAGCCCGGCGAGATCACCGGCTTCGACACCGTCACCGGCGGGGGCATCACGGCGAGCACCGCCGACGGCCGGCCGCTGCTGCTGGGCAATGCCCGGCTGCTGGAGGAGGCCGGCGTGGCGCTGGACGATGCCCGCGAGATCGCCGGCGGGCTCGAGGAGAAGGCGCGCACCGTGGTCTACCTCGCCGTGGACGGCCGGCTGGCCGCGGTCTTCGGCATCAGCGACCCGCTGCGCCACGACACCCGCGAGGCGGTGAAGCGCCTGCAGGCCGACGGCCTGAGGGTGGTGATGCTGACCGGGGACAACGAGCACACCGCCGCCGCCATCGCCCGGGAGGTGGGCATCGATGACTTCCGCGCCGGCCTGCTGCCCGAGGACAAGCTCGACGAGATCGGCCGCCTCCAGGCCGCCGGCGAGGTGGTCGGCATGGTCG
>JAWWBV010000506.1:0-2513 GCA_033720795.1 Halomonas sp.
CATCGATGACGCCCAGGGTGGGGGGCTCGGCTTTTTGGGTGGCCGCCGCGCCCACGGAGACAGCTTCCCGGCGCTTGCGCCACGCGGCAGTGATCATGGGAATGAACATGGCGCCGAGGATCAGAGCACCGATGATCAACACGCCGGGGCGCATGAAGGCGTCCGTACCCTGGAACTGGACCGCCTGATAGAAGTAGCCCTCGGCACCAGGGGCCAGCACGAAACCGATCAGGAAGGCCGGGCGCGACCAGTTGGCCTGCTTGAACAGGACCCCGAGTACACCGACCGCCCCCAGGGCGAGCAGGTCACCCGTGGAACGCGTCGCCTGGAAGGCGGCGAACATGATCAGCACCGTGATCAAGGGGGCCAGCGTGGCGAAGGGGACCCGGGTCAGGCTGGCCACCGGACGAGCCAGCACCAGGCAAAGCGCTGCCCCCAGGATGTTGGCCAGAGCCAGCGACCAGATGATGGTATAGGTCAGGTCGAGGTGAGTCTCGATCATGCCGACGCCGGGCTGCAACCCGAGCAACAACAGCCCACCCAGGAACACCGCGGCCGTACCCGAGCCGGGCACGCCGAACAACAGGGTCGGGACCATGGCGCCGCAGGCGCAGGCATTGTTGGCGGATTCGGGGGCGATCACCCCGCGGATATCCCCCTTGCCGAATTCGGACTTGTCCTTGGCGCTTTGCACCGCATGGCCATAGGTGAGCCAGTCGACCACCGAGCCGGCCAGGCCAGGGATGGTGCCGATCAGGCTACCGATAGCGGCACAGCGCGCGACGAGGCCACGCTGTTCACGCACATCGCGGATGCCTTGCCGCCAGCCTTCACCGAGCTTGCAGGGCTCCTCGGCGATGGCACCTCGCTTGACCAGCAGATCGACAATCTCCGGGAGTGCGAAGATCCCGAGCCCCACTACCACCAGCGGCAAGCCATCGTAGAGATAGCCGAGCCCGAAGTTCATGCGGAACTCGCCGGTGGCCGGCGCCATGCCGATGGCACCCACCAGCAGGCCCAGGCCACAGGCGGCCAGTCCCTTGAAGAGGTCACGCCCGGAGAGCACGGCCACCATCGACAGGCCGAGCAGGGTCAGCATGAAGAGCTCGGAGGACGAGAACGACAGTACCAGGGGACGGGCGATCAGGATGAAACCGGTCAGCACAATGGCACCGATGAGCCCCCCGATCATCGAGGACAGGAAGGCGCTCGACAGCGCGCGTGCCGCCTGGCCGCGCTTGGCCAGCGAGAAGCCATCGATGACGGTCGCCTGGGAAGCGCTGGAGCCGGGAATGCCCAACAGCACGGAGGCGAAGGTATCACCGGTGGGGATCACGGCGACCAGGCCCATCAGCATGCCAAGGGCCACGGTCGGTTCCATGCCGTAGAGGAAGGGCAACAGCAGCGACATGCCGGCGATGCCCCCGAGGCCGGGAATGATGCCGACGACGAGGCCAACCAGCACGCCCAGCACCATGAAGAGCAGATGGGACAGGGTGAAGAGCTGTCCCAGGCTGGAAAGAAGGATATCGAGCATGGCGTATGGCTCTTATATTGTGTGATCGGGAGGAGCCGGGGCTGCCGGCCCCCAAGGGGCCGGCACATCCCACTGCGCGTCAGATCTTGGCGCCGTGCTCCGACTGCAGCCAGTCGGCCAGCCAGTCGCGAGTGGCGTCATCGATGGACATGGCGTCGTCGAGGTGACGTTGGACGGTGTCACCGACAACCGGCGTGTATGGCCCCAGTTGGGCGTCGGCTGCCTCCTTGAACGCTTCGGTGTCCACGAAGTCACGGGCCGCCTGGCGATAGGTGTCGATCAGGGCCTGGGGGGTGTCCTTCGGCACCATGATCAGCTTCTGCAGGGCATAGCCGGAGGCAAAGAACTTGCGAAACGCCTCGTAGGCGTTGCCCGACGGTGCCTCGCCATGACGAGCCTGGTAGACCTCGTTGAAGGTAGGCAGATCAGGGAACGCCGGGTCGCGGACGATCTTTCCTTCGTCGTTCAGCACCCCAAGCGAGAAGAGCGGCACCGCCTTGCCGGCCTCCACCAGCGGCTCGACGTTGCTCAGATAGGCGGAGGTGGTCTGGAAGTCGATGTCGGCTTCACCACGCTCGAATGCCAGGCGACCTTCCCCCCGGCTGCGCATGCCGAACACGGCCTGTACGTCGGCACCCAGCATGTCCAGGGCGATCAAGACCGGCAGTTCAACACCGGTGGGGTTCTGCGCCGCCAGCTTGACCGGCTGTGCCAGCAGAGCGTCCAGCGCCGTATCGGCCGTTTCGCCGAGACTGGGTTGGGCATAGACCACCCCACCCGTCGGCGTGGCCAGAATGGGCGTCCAATCGCTGTAGTCGTAGCGGACGCGAGGATCGTCGAGCATGGCAGGATACTGGGTCGAGGCCGAGGTCCCTAACCAGTCGCTACCATCCGACTTGGCACGCACGGCGAACAGATTGGCACCATTGATGGAGCCGCCACCGGGCACGTTATCGATCATGATGGTCGGCTCTCC
>JAWWBV010000507.1:0-2507 GCA_033720795.1 Halomonas sp.
AGGCCCCCTGCCGGGCCTTGGCCATGGCGGAACGGGCACAGTCGACCACCACCACGTCTCTCGGATTCACGCTCATCGATTACTCCTTGGAATTCTGTCCGACACTCGCGGGTCGTGGCTTCAGGCCCGGGACGGGGCGGGATAGAAACGCTCGCCGGCGGCGGCCATCTCGCGCAGCCGCTCGGTGGGCGCGTAGAGCGGCCCCAGTTCCTCGGCCAGGCGGTCGGCCTGCTCGACGAAGGCCGACAGGCCCATGGCGTCGATGTAGCGCAGGGCGCCGCCGCGGAACGGCGGGAAGCCGATGCCGTAGATCAGCGCCATGTCGGCCTCGGCCGGGCTCGCCACGATGTCGTCCTCGAGGCAGCGCACGGCCTCCAGGCACAGCGGCACCATCATGCGGGCGATGATCTCCTCGTCGGAGAACTCCCGGTGTGACGTCGCCACGCCCTTGACCAGGTCGATGGCCGCCTCGTCCTCGACCTTCTTCGGCTTGCCCTTGCGGTCTTCCTCGTAGGCGTAGAAGCCCTTGGCATTCTTCTGGCCCAGGCGGTCGTGGTCGACCATCACCTGGATGACGCTCCGGTCGCCCTCGCCGCCCATGCCGGCCATGCGCTCCGGGAAGCCCTCGGCCATCACCTCGCCGGCATGCACCGCGGTATCCATGCCCACCACGTCGAGCAGGTAGGCGGGGCCCATCGGCCAGCCGAAGCGCTCCATCACCTTGTCGACATGCCGGAAGTCGGCGCCCTGGGCGACCAGCCGGCTGAAGCCGCCGAAATAGGGGAAGAGCACCCGGTTGACGAGGAACCCCGGGCAGTCGTTGACCACGATGGGGCTCTTGCCCATGGCACGGGCATAGGCCACGGTCGCCGCCACGGCGGCGTCGCCGGTCTTCTCGCCGCGGATGACCTCGACCAGCGGCATGCGGTGCACCGGGTTGAAGAAGTGCATGCCGCAGAAGTTCTCGGGGCGCTTCAGGTTCTCGGCCAGCCGCGTGATGGAGATGGTCGAGGTGTTGGAGGTGAGGATGGTCGACTCGCCGACCTGCCCCTCCACCTCGGTGAGCACGGCATCCTTGACCTTGGGGTTCTCGACCACCGCCTCGACCACCAGGTCGACATGCTCGAAGTCGCCGTAGGAGAGGGTCGGGCGGATGTTGGTCAGCCGCTCGGCCATCGCCTCGCTGGAGAGCTTGCCGCGCTCGACCTGCTGGGCGAACAGCTTGCGCGCCTCCTTGAGGCCGAGCTCGATGGCCTCATCCTTGATGTCCTTCATCAGGATCGGCGTGCCCTTGGCGGCGCTCTGGTAGGCGATGCCGCCGCCCATGATGCCGGCGCCGAGCACCGCGGCCTGCTCGATCGGCCGGGCCTCGCGCTCATAGCGGCTGCCCTTCTTCTTGACCACCTGGTCGTTCAGGAAGAGCCCGACCAGGTTGAAGGCCACCTCACTCATCGCCAGCTTGGCGAAGGCCTGGCTCTCGATGGCCTGGGCCCGCTCGCGGGTCTCGCCGGCGCCCTTCTGGATGACCTTGATGGCCTCCACCGGGGCCGGATAGTGCGGGCCCGCCTTGCCGGCCACATAGCCCTTGGCCGTCTCGAAGGCCATCATCTGCTCGATGGGGCCGAGGGTCAGCGGCACCTGCTTCTGCGCCCGGCGCCCGCGGTAGTCGAGCTCGCCATCCTGGGCGCGAGCCAGGATGTCCAGCGCCGCCGCCTCGAGCTCCGCCTGGGGCACCACCGCATCCACGACGCCCATCGAGAGGGCCGCCTCGGCGCGGTTCTCCTTGCCCCCGGCGATCCACTCCACGGCGTTGTCGGCCCCGATCAGTCGTGGCAGACGCACGCAGCCGCCCCAGCCCGGCAGGATGCCGAGCTGGGTCTCGGGCAGGCCGATCTTCGCCGTCTCGGCCATGACACGAAAATCAGTGGTCAGGGTCAGCTCGCAGCCACCGCCCAGTGCCAGGCCGTTGATCGCCGTGACGGTGGGAAACGGCAGGTCCTCGATGGCATTGAAGATCCCGTGCACGCGCTCGAGCATGGCCGCAAGCGGTGCCTCACCCTGCTCGAACATGGCGTGAAACTCGGTGATGTCGGCACCGACGATGAAGACCTCCTTGGCGCTGCCGATCAGAAGCCCCGTGAGGCCCTGCTCGGCGCGGATCGCCTCGACCGCCTGGCCGAGCTCCTCGATCACGGCGCTGGAGAGCTTGTTGACGGACTCGTCCTTCAGGTCGAGGGTGAGCCTGGCGATGTCATCGCCGCCACCCTCGACACCCCGCGCCACCGTGATGGCATTGCCTTGATAGATCATCCACGCATCTCCCTAAAGGAATTCATACGGCCGTTTGATTTCTGACAGCTTGGGACAGTCCCGCGTCCACGTCAAGCCCGTTTCAAAGGTATGGCAGCGGGCCGGCGGCTCACGTTCGCAGAGCCCCTGCTGCTAAGCTACGGCCATGACCCGCGCCCCCGACATCGATCCCTCCCCTCCCCCTGACGAGCAGACCC
>JAWWBV010000508.1:0-2498 GCA_033720795.1 Halomonas sp.
CGGCAAGGCGCTGATCACCGGCGTGCTGCTCTCCGCGGGCAGCTATGTGCTGTTCACCGAGGGCCTGGGCATCGCCCTGCCCGCCGGCACCTGGCTTACCGCGCTCATCTAGAGGACTGCCACCATGTTCGATTTCCTGATCGAGGGCTTCGGCGTCGCCCTGACGCCGCTCAACCTGGGGCTGGCCTTCCTCGGCGCGCTGCTCGGCACCCTGTTCGGGGCGCTGCCGGGCATCGGGCCGATCAACGGCATCGCCATCCTGATGCCGCTGGCCTACACCCTGGGCCTGCCGGCCGAGTCGGCGCTGATCCTGCTGGCCGGCATCTACACCGGCGCCGAGTACGGCGGGCGGATGTCGAGCATCCTGCTCAACGTGCCGGGCGACGCCGGCGCGGTGATGACCACCCTGGACGGCCACCCGCTGGCCAAGAAGGGCCTGGCCGGCCCGGCGCTCGGCCTCTCGGCGGTGAGCTCCTTCGTCGGCGCCACCATCGCCATCATCGGCCTGACGCTGTTCGCGCCGCTGCTCGCCGAGGTGGCGGTGATGTTCGGCCCCGCCGAGTTCTTCGCGCTGATGGTGTTCGCCTTCTCGTCGATGTCGGTGATGATGGGCAAGGACCCGATCAAGACCGCCATCGGCGCGGTGCTCGGCGTGCTGATCGCCACCGTGGGCGTCGATTCCGGCACCGGCGTGATGCGCTACACCTTCGGCATGCCCGAGCTCTACGACGGCATCGACTTCGTGGTGATGATCATCGGCCTGTTCGCGATCAGCGAGATCCTGCTGATGCTGGAGCACGCCCACCGCAAGGACGGCGACGGCGAGCTGCCGCCGCTGGGCCGGGTCTTCGTCAGCCTGAAGGAAGTGCTCTACTGCAAGGGCGCCATGTGGCGGTCGGGGCTGCTCGGCTTCATCATCGGCGTGCTGCCCGGCACCGGGGCCTCGGTGGCCGGCGCGGTCTCCTACACCACCGAGAAGCGCCTCTCCGACCAGGAAGGCACCTTCGGCAAGGGCGACATGCGCGGCCTGGCGGCCCCGGAGTCGGCCAACAATGCCGCGGCGGCAGGCTCCTTCGTGCCGATGCTGACGCTCGGCATCCCCGGCTCCGGCACCACCGCCGTGCTGCTCGGCGCGCTGATGCTCTACAACATCACCCCCGGGCCGATGATGTTCACCGAGCGGCCCGAGGTCGCGGGCGGGCTGATCGCCTCGCTCTACATCGGTAACATCGTGCTGCTGGCGCTCAACCTGCCGTTGGCCGGGGTGTTCGCCCGGGTGCTGACCATCCCGCGCTGGGTGCTGGTGCCGGCCATCGCCATCCTCGCCTTCGTCGGCGTCTACCAGCTGCACTCCGACCTGACCGCCATCTACCTGATGCTGATCATCGGCGTGTTCGGCTATCTGCTGCGCAAGCTCGGCTTCTCGCTGGCCCCGGTGATCCTGGGCTACGTGCTGGGCGGACTGATGGAGCAGAACCTGCGCCGGGCGCTGTCGATCAGCGGCGGCGAGGTCGACATCCTCTGGCAGTCCGGCATCTCGCTGGGGCTGTGGCTCGCCGCCGCCGCGCTGCTGGTGCTGCCCTGGCTGCTGCCGAGACTGTTATCGCGCCGCACGCCGCGCGAGAATACCGGGCACCACTGAGCCCCTTCCCCGGGCCTGCCGCCTCTGGGCCGGCCCGGTCACCCGACAGGAGGTCACGACCGCGTGCACGCCACCCTGACCGCCCGCTTCGCCGCCCTGGGCCACTTCCTGCCGACCCTGGCCCTGGGGCTGGCCGGCGGGGGCCTCGCCTACTGGCTCGACGTGCCGCTGCCCTGGCTGCTCGGCGCCATGTTCGCCACCACCCTGGCGAGCCTCGCCGGCGCCCGGCTGCGTTCGCCGGGCCGGGGCCGCAAGGGCGTGCTGGTGGTGATCGGCGTGATGCTCGGCGCGGCCTTCACCCCGGAGATGTCCGGCGACCTGCCGCTGTGGGCCGCCAGCCTGAGCGCGATGCTGCTGGCCACGGCGCTGATGATGGTGTTCTCGGTGTGGTTCTCGCGGCGGATCGCCGGCCACTCGCTGGACACCGCCCTCTATGCCGGGGTCCCCGGCGGGGTGTCGGCGGTCACCGGCATGGCGCTGGACTCGGGAGCGGACCTGCGGGTGGTCGGCATGACCCATGCGGTGCGCATCCTGGTGCTGCTGGTGGCCATCCCGCCGGTGCTCGACGGCATCGGCCACGTCAGCCTGCAGCCCAGCGGCATGGACCTGGCCCAGTGGCTGTGGCTGCCCGGCCCGGCGGACACCGCCTGGCTGGCCGGCGCCGGCGTGCTGGGCGCCTGGCTGGGCCAGCGGCTGCGCCTGCCCAACGCCCTGCTGTTCGGCCCGGCGCTGGTCTCGGCGGCGCTGCACCTGACCGGGCTGACCCACGCCGCCATCCCGCCGACGCTGATCGCCCTGGCCCAGGTGATCATCGGCGTCTCGGTGGGGGTGCGCTTCACGGGGACCTCGCTGGCCC
>JAWWBV010000509.1:0-2497 GCA_033720795.1 Halomonas sp.
AGAGCATGCTGCTGCGCAGGCTGGGCCTGGCCCTGTTGATCGCCATGCTGGGCGCCGGCCTGGCCGCCTGTGAAGAGGAGGGCCCGGCCGAGCAGGCGGGAGAGAACATCGACGAGTCCATGGAAGAGATGGGCGAAGGCGTGGAGGAGATGGGCGAGGAGCTGGAAGAGGCCGCCGAGGACGCCCAGAACTGATGGCACGCCGCTCTCCGCGGCGCCTGGCGGCCAGCGGGTGGCCAGGAGGGTGGCGAGGGAGTCATGACACGAGCGTCATGGCAAAGGAAAGGCCGGGCAGTGCCCGGCCTTTCGCGTGTCGGATCGAGGTGCGGCGAGCGATCAGCTCGGGTTCTGCTCGATGCCCTGGAGGTACCAGGGCGCGCCGTCACGCAGCTGGCGAGTCAGGTGCCAGGTCTCGTTGAACTCGGTCTCCTCTCCGTTCTCGGCGATGATGCCGTGGAAGATCACCGTGGCCTCGGCCTCTTGGCCGTGCTCGCGGATATCGCCCAGCTCGGCGAACAGGCGCACGATCTCGGTGCGGTTGTTGGCCGGCTGGCGGTCGCGCTCCTCGCGCAGCAGGTTGTAGAGCTCCGGGGTCACGTACTCCTGGATGCCGGCGAAGTCGTTGTTGTCCCAGGCGCGCTGCAGGGTCATGAAGTGCTCCTTGGCACCGCCCAGGAAGCGCTCGCGGTCGAACCATTCGGGCTCCGAGGCGAGCCCGCCGCCCATCGGTGCGCTCGCGGCCTGGAAGGCCTGGGGGCGCGCCGCTGCCTCCTGAGGAGCGGGGCCGCCCGCCGTGGCGGTGCGCCGACGGCTGGCAAACAGCCGGAAGAGCAGGAAGGCCACGCCGGCGACCAGCAGGATATCCATCAGGCGCAGCTCATCGAAGGCGCCGCCGAAGAACAGCGCGGCGAGCAGGCCGCCGGCCAGCATGCCACCGAGCATCCCGCCCAGGCGGGATTTCGGACGGGTCTGGGCGGTGCGGGTGCCGGCGGCGTCGCGGCTGGTGGTGGCGGCCGGTTGCTGAACGCTGCGCGACTGGCTGCCGAAGCTCTTGCCGCCGCCCAGGCGGCGAGCATCGGCATGGTCCACGGCGAGGCCGAAGCCCAGCACGCCGACCATGAGCATGACGAGAAGGTGACGCATCGGGGGAATCTCCATCGGGGAAGGGGGATGAACCGGGAAGAATCGGAAGTTTCCATTCTAGCGGCTATGCTGGTCGGCCACGACAACTAACCGCGTCACCCGAGCGAACCAAGGAGTCCGACCATGCGCCTGTCACGAGAGAAGAGCCTGCTGCTGATCGTCGACCTGCAGGCCGGCCTGCTGCCGGTGATCGAGCATGGCGAGCAGGCGGTCAGCGAGGCGGCCTGGCTGGGGGCGCTGGCCGGCTCCCTGGAGGTGCCGGTCTGGGTCACCGAGCAGTATCCCCAGGGGCTGGGGGGAAGCGAGCCCCGCCTGCTGGAGGCGTTGCCCGAGCATCGTCTCTGGCAGAAATGCCATTTCGGGGCCCACGACGAGCCGGCCTTCGCCGAGGCCCTGGCCCAGAGCGGCAGGCGTCAGGTGGTGCTGTGCGGCACCGAGGCGCATATCTGCGTGATGCAGACCGGGCTTGGCCTGCTCGAGGCGGGCTACGAGGTCTTCTGGCTGGTCGAGGCGACCGCCAGTCGGCGCGCCGGCGAGGCTCGGCTGGCGAGGGAGCGGATGACCCAGGCCGGCGCGGTGGCGGTGAGTGCCGACATGGTGGCCTACGAGTGGCTGGAGCGCTGCGACGACGAGCGCTTCAAGCAGGCCCACCGTCGCTTCCTCAAGGGGCGCTCGGCGCGACCCCTGACGTTTCGTTGAGCGTCCGGCCGAGCGGTCTCAGGCGGCGCCCTCGGCGCGGGTGAAGACCAGGGTGTCGCCCTCGGAGAGGGCGGGGTCGAAGGCGTAGCCGGCCACGTCGAAGTCCTTCAGGCCCTCGGGGTCGTCCAGGCGCTGGTGGATCATCCAGGCGGCCATCAGGCCGCGGGCCTTCTTGGCGTAGAAGCTGATGATCTTCAGCTTGCCGTTCTTCTCGTCCTTGAAGACCGGGGTGATCACCCGGGAGGCGAGCCGCTTGGTGTCGATCGCCTTGAAGTACTCGTTGGAGGCCAGGTTGACCAGCGCCGGGCTGCCGCTCTCGGCCACCGCGCGATCCAGCTCGGCGGTCAGCGTCGCCTTCCAGAAGGCATAGAGGTCCTTGCCGGCCGGGTTCTCGAGTCGGGTGCCCATCTCCAGGCGGTAGGGCTGGATCAGGTCCAGCGGGCGCAGCAGGCCGTAGAGGCCGGAGAGGATGCGCAGGTGCTCCTGGGCGAAGGCGTTGTCGTCGTCATCGAAGGTATCGGCCTCGAGCCCCACGTAGACGTCGCCCTGGAAGGCCTGGGCGGCCGGCTTGGCGTTCTCCGGGGTGAAGGGCGTGTGCCACTCGGCGAAGCGCGCGGCGTTGAGCCCGGCGAGCTTGTCGCTGATGCCCATCAGCT
>JAWWBV010000510.1:0-2489 GCA_033720795.1 Halomonas sp.
CCACCTCCCCCCCGAACTGCCCACGCCCATCGACTTTCGCGCCACCAGCCTGCGCGCCCTGCTCTACATCGTCCTGATCGGCCTGCTGATGCAGGGCGTGATGCTCGAGGCGGTGGGCCTCGAGGGCCAGCGATTCTCCGAGCGCGGCTTCATCGAGCCCGCCCAGTCGCTGCTGCTCGCCGCGAGCGCCGGCCTGGCGCTCTACGTGCGCCTGACGAGCCCGCGACTGACCCACGTCTCGCTGCTGCTGCTGGGCCTGCCGCTGGCCTCGCTGATTCGCGAGCAGGATGCCTGGCTGGATGCCTGGGTGTTCGACGGCGCCTGGCAGACGCTGGTCGCGCTGCTGGTGCTGCCCATCCTGTTCGTGGTGATCCGGGGCCGCCACGCCTTCGCCCGGGAGTTCGCGCGCTACGCCAACAGCTTCTCGTTCGGTCTGTTCGCTGCGGGCTTCCTGACCACCTACGTCTATTCGCGGCTCTTCGGGCGCAGCGAGATGTGGCAGGCGATCCTCGGCGACGCCTACCTGCGCACCTTCAAGGACGCCGCCGAGGAGGTCACCGAACTGTTCGGCTACACCCTGCTGTTCATCGCCATGGTCGAGCTCGTGCTGCTGGTGCGCCGCTGGCGCCTCAAGGCCGACTGAGGCACCTCGGGGCCGGCGCGCACCGGCCCCGCCCTCTCCGGGTGCGCCCTTCGCCACCGCGCCCCTGACGACCGCCCAAACGACGACGCCCGCAGCCGATGGCTGCGGGCGTCGTCGTGAGCGAGGGCCGGCGGCTTACTCGTCGAGGAAGGAGCGCAGCGGCTCCGAGCGCGACGGGTGACGCAGCTTGCGCAGCGCCTTGGCCTCGATCTGGCGGATCCGCTCGCGGGTGACGTCGAACTGCTTGCCGACCTCCTCGAGGGTATGGTCGGTGTTCATGTCGATGCCGAAACGCATGCGCAGCACCTTGGCCTCGCGGGCGGTGAGGCCGCCGAGCACGTTGCGGGTGGCCTCGATCAGCCCCTCGCCGGTGGCCGAATCGATGGGCAGCAGGATGGTGCCGTCCTCGATGAAGTCGCCCAGGTGGGAGTCGTCATCGTCGCCGATGGGCGTCTCCATGGAGATCGGCTCCTTGGCGATCTTGAGCACCTTGCGGACCTTGTCCTCGGGCATCTCGAGGCGCTCGCCGAGCTCCTCGGGGGTCGGCTCGCGGCCCATCTCCTGCAGCATCTGCCGCGACACGCGGTTGAGCTTGTTGATGGTCTCGATCATGTGCACCGGGATGCGGATGGTGCGGGCCTGGTCGGCGATCGAGCGGGTGATCGCCTGACGGATCCACCAGGTGGCATAGGTCGAGAACTTGTAACCGCGGCGGTATTCGAACTTGTCGACGGCCTTCATCAGGCCGATGTTGCCCTCCTGGATCAGGTCCAGGAACTGCAGGCCGCGGTTGGTGTACTTCTTGGCGATGGAGATCACCAGGCGCAGGTTGGCCTCGACCATCTCCTTCTTGGCCCGGCGCGCCTTGGCCTCGCCGATGGAGAGCCGGCGATTGACCTCCTTGATCTCGGTCACCGCCAGCTGGATCATCTCCTCCTCGAAGGCGATCTTGCGCTGGGAGCGCTGGATATCGCCGCGCAGCGGCTCCAGGCGCGCCGCGTACTTCGGGTTGGCGGCGCTGAACTCGTCGAGCCACTCGGGACGCGATTCGCTGCCCGGGAAGGCCTTGATGAAGGTCTTGCGGGGCACCTTGGCCTTCTTCACGCAGAGCTGCATGATGGCCTTTTCCTGGGCGCGCACCTGCTCGACGCTGATGCGCACCTGGCCGACCAGCCGCTCGAAGTGCTTGGGCACCAGCTTGATCGGCGAGAACAGCTGCGCCAGGCGAGCGAGCTCCTCCTGGGCGGGCTTCGCGCTGCGACCGTGGGCCTCGATGGCCGCCTGAGCCGCGGCGTTCTGCTCGCGGATCTGCTCGAAGCGGGCGCGGGCCTCCTCGGGATCGGGGCCGCCGACGCTCTCTTCCTCGGCCTCGGCATCGTCGTCGTCCTCGGCGTCGGCCTCGGACTCGTCGCGGGGCTCCTCCTCGGGCACTTCCGCTTCCGCGACACCGGGAATCCCCTCGTCGGGATCGATGAAGCCGGAGAACAGGTCGGAGAGACGACCGGGCGCCTCCTCGTCCTGGGTGGCATCGTAGGCGTCGAGGATGGAGTCGACCGCGCCGGGCAGGTAAGCCAGCGCCGACATCACCTCGCGGGTACCCTCCTCGATCCGCTTGGCGATCTCGATCTCGCCCTCGCGGGTCAGGAGTTCGACGGTGCCCATCTCGCGCATGTACATGCGCACGGGATCCGTGGTGCGACCCACATCGCTCTCCACCGCGGCGAGCGCGGCGACGGCCTCTTCGGCGGCCGACTCGTCGGTGGAGTGATCCGACATCATCAGGGTATCTTCATCGGGGGCTTCCTCGACGACGCTGATGCCCATGTCGTTGATCATGCCGATGATA